>NZ_CP017076.1:1255000-1465000 GCF_001742225.1 Novosphingobium resinovorum
CCCGCGCAGCGTATTCGGACTCGCCGGGCTGTTCGGTCTGGTGTTCGTGCTGGGCACGGCGGCGATCGGCGTCGCGACTTATCACTTTACCGAACGCGAACTGGCACACTCGGTGGACCTTCGCATCGAGCGCGAGCGTGCGCGGCTGATCGCTCCGGCAAACGGTATTGCGCCCGGTGCAGCGCAAGTCGCGCGCCGTATTCACGAATTCGCGGATCGCCGGAACATCAGCAGTGTCGGCTACGTCCTGCTCGATCGCAACGGCACGCGCCTAGCCGGGCACCTCGAGGTCAGGGGGGACGGGCAGGATCTGCACGACGTCGAGTTTCGCCAGTATGGCGGCGATTGGGGAGCGGCCCGCGCGGTATCCACGGTACTACGGGATGGAGGGCACCTTACCATCGTCGGCGAAAGCGAATCCGGCGAGGAAATGGGCAAGATCGTCTGGCGGATCGGCGGCACGGCGCTTGTGCTGGCGACGATTCTCGGCATTGGCAGTGCCGTATTGCTGAGCCATCTGATCAGACAGCGGCTGGCAGCCAGCCTCGTGACGGCGCAGGCGATCATCGCCGGAGACTATTCACGGCGCATTTCGGTGGATCGTCTTGGAGGGCTGTTCGCAGAGCATGCGCGTACCTTCAATCACATGCTCGACCGTATCGACGCCCTGATGACCAATCTGAGGCAGGTGTCCAGCGATCTCGCCCATGACTTGCGTACGCCGCTGACCCGTTTGCAGGGCACCCTTAGCGAAGCTGGCAGCGAGGATCTGATCGACGAGGCACAGCGTCTCGCACTGCTGCGTTCGGCCGCACGCGAGACGGCGGGAGTTCTGGCGCTGTTTACCGCCATCCTGCGCATCAGCGAGGTCGAAGCCGGCGGCAGGCGCGCGCAGGTCCGGCGGACCCGGCTGGATGTTCTGGTGGAGGACGTCGTCGATTCGTACGCCCCGGCCTTTGCCGACGCGAAGCGCGTGCTGCGGACCGGCTGCCTTCACCCCGTCACGCTGGAAGCCGACGCCGACCTGATCAACCAGATGCTGGTCAACCTTCTGGAAAATGTCCTGCTGCATACGCCCGCGGGCAGCGAGACCTCCGTTCTGGTGGAGATCGCGGAAACCGGGGCCGTGCTCATCGTGCGTGACGACGGGCCGGGAATTCCCGATACCGACCGCAAGAGCGTCTTCGGCCGGTTCGTACGGCTCGAACGCAGTCGCCATACCCCCGGCCACGGGCTTGGTCTGTCGCTCGTGGCGGCGATCGCGAAGTTCCATGACGCGTCGGTCGAACTCGAGGACGGGCGGCCGGGGCTTGTCGTCCGTGTTCGTTTTCCCCTGTCCGATGCATGGGGGAAGGCTAACGGCGCCGAACAGGCCGCCGAACATTCTAATCTTGCAATGTAACGGCTTCCCGGCGTCTTCGAGCGCTTTGCGTAACAGGACTGTCACAGGCAATTCCTAGCGGGTCCTTGTCTCGCCGGAACAGGATCGCCGGCCAATATCACAGGGATCACATCTTCATGGCAAAACATTGGGTCGTCGCGACGTGCGTCGCGGCAGGAGCGCTTGCGCCCGCTTATCTCGCAGCCCGTCCCGCCTCCGGCACCGGTTACGAACTGGCCGGGCATATCGCCGGTCCTGACGGCGGCTGGGACTATGCGACGGTCGATCCGACCACCGGGACGCTCTATGTTGCGCACGGCGATGCGATCACCACCGTCGATCTGGCTTCGCGCGCGGTCAACCCGGTGCTGGCGCCGGCCCATCACGCCCATCAGGTCCTGCGCATTCCTGGCAAGACGGAACTGTTCGAAACCGACGGTGATACCGGCACCACCCGCTTCGTCGATATCGCCACGGGCAAGGTGAATGCCGAAGTCGCCACCGGCAAGAAGCCGGACGGCGGCTTCTACGACAAGGCCACCGACCAGGTGGTGGTCATGAACGCGGCCGACGGCACCGTATCGCTCATCGATCCGGCCTCGCACAAGGTGACCGGCATCATCGAGGTCGGCGGCGGCCTGGAGTTCGGCGTGCCCGACGGCAAGGGCGGCGCCTACGTCAATGTCGAGGATCGCAACGTCGTGGTCGCGATCGACCTCAAGGCGCGCAAGGTCGTGAAGACCATCGCGCTGACCGGATGCGAGGGGCCGACCGGTCTTGCTCTCGTCGGCGGCGGCACGCGCCTCATCAGCGCCTGCGCCAACGACGTCGCGGTCGTAACCGACCCCAAGGCCGGGAAAGTCGTCGCCACGCTGGCGATCGGCGCGGACCCCGATGCCGTGATCGTCGACGAAGCCCGCCACCGCGCCTTCATCCCGAACGGCGGCAGCGGCACCCTTTCGGTGCTCGACATCGCGAAGCCTGCCGCCATCCGCGTGATCGGCACGGTGAAGACGCAGATCGGCGCCAAGACCGGCGCAGTCGATCCGCGCGACGGCCGCGTCTACCTGCCCACCGCCACGCTCGCCCGCCCCGAACCGGGCGCCAAGCGCGGCAAGCCCGTACCCGGCACCTTCAAGGTGCTGGTCGTCGCGCCCACCGCGTCCTGACCGACAGATCCGGAGACATTCCCATGACCCGTTTGCTTTCGACCACCGCCATCGCGGTTCTTGCCTGCCTCGCGCTGCCCGGCGCGGTATCGGCGCAGGCCCCCGCTGCCGCCCGGCAGTTCCAGGTCATCAAGCCCGGCACGCTCTCCGTCGCGGCCCAGCTTCCGGCGCCGCCCGCCCGCGGCTCTCAGGAAGAGAAGCTGGAGCTTCAGTATCTCCACGCGCTTGTCGCATCGACGTCCGCAGCGCGCATGGAGCAGGCCCGCGCGGACGATGCGCACGAGGACCCTTCGATCTTCGACGATGTGGTGGGCACCAGCCTGAAGAACCTCCCGGCAACCTGGGCGCTTCTCGAGACGGTGCAGAACGAGATCGAGGTCGCGGCTGACGATGCCAAGGAGCACTTCGCCCGCACCCGCCCCTGGGGCGTCGACCCGACCCTGCCGAACTGCGACGCGGGCAAGGGCAAGAAGCCGACCCGCAGCTATCCCAGCGGCCATTCGCTGCTCGGCTATTCGAGCGGCCTCGTGCTGGCACAGCTGATGCCGGGCAAGGCGCCGGCGATCCTCGCCAAGGCCCGTGACTATGCACTCAGCCGCGAGATTTGCGGCGTCCATTTCCCGAGCGACACCGAAGCGAGCCACGTGCTCGGCTCGATCGTCGCCGAGCGCGTGCTCGACACTCCGGCCATCGCGGCAAAGGCCTCGGCCGCCCGCGCGGAACTGGCCGCTTTCGACAAGAACTGAACCGAATTTCTTTCATAGGGGCGACACCATGAAGAATGCCATCAAGTATACCCTGCTTGCGGGGGCGACGGCGCTCGCCTTCGCTTCGGCTCCGGCTTTCGCCAGCGATGCCGATGCGGATCCCTCCAGCACCCGCCAGTCCCGGGGCCAGGCCAACGACGCCAACGCCCTGACCACCTCGGACATCATCGTCACCGGCACGCACGAGACGGAGCAGGCCCCGTCGATCGCCTCGCTCGCGACGACCCAGCCGCAGGCAGCCGTTTCGCAGACCTATATCGACAAGGCCGCGCCGCTGACGGCGGACTTTTACCAGTTGGCCTCGCTGACGCCGGGTGTGACGCTGACCGGCGCCAACAACGGCATCGGCCTTGGCGAATCCAAGATGTCGATCCGCGGCTTCAAGGACGGCGAATACAACGTCACGTATGACAGTATTCCCTTCGGCGACACCAACAACCCGACGCACCACAGCACGGCCTTCTTCCCCTCGAACACGATCGAGACGGTCGTGGTCGATCGTGGCCCCGGCAACGCCAGCCAGCTGGGTCAGGCGACCTACGGCGGCAACGTCAACATGTACTCCAAGGCCGTGGCCGACGACTTCGGCGTTCGTGCCGACGCCACGGTGGGCAGTTTCGAGACCTATGTGGGCCGCCTCGCGGTGCAGACCGGCGCGATCGATGCGCTGGGTGGCGCCAAGTTCGTGGTCTCGGGCCAGGTGATGGATTCGCAGGGCGCACTGACATACAGCCCCACCCATTCCAAGAACATCTTCGTCAAGGGCGTGATCCCGATCGGCACCGCCAACACGCTGACGGTGCTGTCCACCTACAACGCCAATGTCTATTACGAATCCGACACCGGCTTCGGCACTTGCGGCACCGGCGCTAACAGCGGCGACATCACCGGCGAGAACTGCACGGTGGGCGGCATAGCCGATTTCGGCAAGCGCTACGGCAACACCAACGATCCATCGGTGACCAGCAAGTACGCGCAGAACTACTGGGGCTACAACCGCACCAGCAAGCAGACCGACTTCGAGATTGTCCGCCTGCAGAGCGACCTCGGCTCGGGCCTGACGCTCGACAACCGCGTCTACATGTATGGCTATACCAACCACACCAGTTCCGGCAACGACGGCACCGGCAACTCGGCCAACGTGGTGGTGCTGACGCCGGGCGGCAGCAAGACCGCCGGCGTTCCGGGCTACGACAAGCAGAACAAGTACCGCACGATCGGTTACATCGGCGAGGCGGACTACGAATTCGAGCACGGCCGCCTGCGCGTCGGCGGCTGGTATGAGCATTCGGCCAGCGATCGCCATCTGATCAACTACGACCTGTCGACGGGCAAGCCGAACTACATCGTCGGCAAGTCCAACATCGACTACATCCAGCATTCGGGATGGGACCAGTTCCAGCTTTTCGGTGAACTGGAATATCGTCCGATCGAGGGCCTCTCGATCACGCCGGGCGTCAAGTACGTGCACTTCACCAGGCAGATCGATGCGGAGGTGAACCAGAAGACCCACGCTCCGCTGAATGCCAAGGCCACCTGGACCGACGTGCTGCCTTTCCTGACCGCGAATTACCAGATCCGCTCGGACTGGACGGTCTATGCGCAGTACGCCAAGGGTATGTACGTGCCTGACTTGTCGAGTTTCTACTCGACGTCGTCTTCGCTCGGCAGTTCGCTTTCTGCGCTCCAGCCGCAGCGCAGCACCAACTACCAGATCGGCACCGTCTATCACGGCCGCCGCTTCGCGATCGACGTCGATGCCTACAAGATCGACGTCAACAACAAGATCGCCTCGCCGACCGTCGCCGGATCGGACTCCTCGCTGCTGGTGAACATCGGCAAGGTCAAGTACAAGGGCGTCGAAGGCCAGATCAGCGTGTTCCCGGTGACCGGCCTGACGCTGTTCGCCAATGCCTCGTACAATAAGGCCGAAAGCGGCACGACCGGCACGCAGATCGCCAAGACGCCGTACACCACCGAAACGCTCGGTGTGTTCTACGATCACGACGGTTTCTTCGCATCCTATACGCACAAGTTCACGGGCGCGCAGTATGCGACCGAAGCTGATACCAACGCCTCGTTCCGCCTCTATCGCTTGGCTGCGTACAATGTCGGGTCGCTGGCAGTGGGTTACGACTTCGGCAAGTACCGCGTGAGCCTCAACGTCTACAACCTGTTCGATGACGACCACGTGATCGAGGTCAAGAACAGCAGCAAGGGCGCGCCGACGACCGCTGGTCTCAACGGCAAGTCCGTGCAGTCGGGCTACGGCCCCAACGACCAGCTGCGCTTCAACCCGCCGCGCAGCATCCAGGGCACACTCTCGGTCAAGTTCTGAGGCGATGGCCCGTCAGGTGGGAGCACCTGACGGGGCTGAACCGCGACTTGCTTCTACCCCGCCGAGTGGATCGGGGAGTCACGCGTCAGCTCCACCGTCCTGGTGATACGAATGCGATCGAGGAAATGTCGGTCGTGGCTGACCACGATCAACGCACCGTCGTAGGCGAGCAGACCGGCCTCGATCGCGGCGATGGCATCGATGTCGAGATGGTTGGTCGGCTCGTCGAGGATGAGCAGCGGCGGCGGGACGGGATTGCCGAGGACACAGGCCAGCCCGGCCCGCAGCATCTGGCCTCCGCTCAGGGCGTGGACGGCCTGGTCGGCGCTTGCCGCCCGGAAGCCGAAACGGGCAAGCGCGGCGCGGCAGGCATTGTCGTCGAGCCCCGGATTCAGCCGCATGAAGTTCTCGGCGATGGTGCTCTCTCGCTGCAGGACGCTGACCTGCTGGTCGAGCAGTCTGCCCGGAACATGCCGTTCCACGCGTCCCGACGATACCGCGAGTTCGCCGAGGATGACCCGCAGCAAAGTCGATTTTCCGCTGCCGTTGGCCCCGGTGACGGCGACCCGTTCGGGACCGGTAATGCGCAGCGACACATCGCGCAGCACCGGTGCGCCATCGCCGTAACCCGCCGAGACGTGGTCGAGCGTCAGCACCTCGCGCGATGGATTGAGGCCGGTCGGTGCGACCTGGACGGACAAGGGCTGCAGTACCTCGATCCGAGCCTTGGCGCGTTCGACCGAGAGGTCCGCCTCGCCGCGCTGCCGTTCGGCGAGGCGCCGGTTTTCCGCGCCGCTGTTCTCGGCCCGCTCGCGGCGGGCGCCGAGCAGGATGCGCGGCATCCCGCCGCGTTCGGCCTGTCGGTTGCCCGCGGCATCGCGCCGTTGCTGGCGTTCGGCGGTCACTTGTGCCTTGCGGGCCACGCTCGTCCGATGGCGCTGCGCCGCCGCCAGATCATGCTCGGCGGTAGCGAGTTCGACGGCCTTGCGTGCGCTGTAATCGCTCCAGTTGCCGCCGTACCGCGTCGCGCCCAGCGAAGTCAGTTCGACGATCGCGTCCATGGTATCGAGGAGTTCGCGGTCATGGCTGACGACGATAGCGCCCGCACGCCAGTTCGCCAGCATATCGACGACGGCGGCTCTGCCCCCGGCGTCGAGGTTGTTCGTCGGCTCGTCGAGCAGCAGGAAATCAGGTTCGGCGAAAACCAGCCCGGCCAGTGCCGCGCGTGTCCTCTGCCCGCCTGACAGGCTGGCGAGCGGCGTATCGAGAGGCAGATGCAGTCCCAGTCCGGCGAGCGCATCGGCCGCGCGGGCTTCCAGCGTCCAGTCGGCATCGCTCAGTTCGTCCATCGTCGCGATGCCGGCCTCGGCCCTGCGAAGGACCGCGAGCGCAGCGGCGGCACCGAGAACGTCGGCGACGGTTTCACCCGGCGCGGTCTGCACGGTCTGCCGCAACAGCCCCACCGTGCCATGGATGCGGACGCCTCCCCTGGAGGGGGACACGCCGCCGGCGATGATACCCAGCAACGTCGATTTGCCGATGCCGTTGCGTCCGATCAGCCCGGCGCGTTCCGAGCTGAAATCGAGCGTCAGGTCATCGAGAACGCGTCGGCCGTCAGGCGCGGACCAGGCGAGATGGGAAACGGAAATTGAGGCAGGCATGAACACGGGTTTCCTTGGCGGCAAGGCAGGTAGGCGATGCGGTCAGGGAAAGGTTCAAGGTTGCGCACTCCGTATTGGCTGGAGCAGGAGATAGCCATTGTTTGCCGAGACTGCAATCCTGAGGATAGACGACGTATCGTCCGCCCATGGCCGCCGATCATCGACGCTCTTGATCCAAGGTTCGCCAACCCGTCATGCGCCCAGTGCATGCACGCGGCAGTGTTCGAGATAGCCCCTCTCATGCCGTCCGGCGAGATCGACGACCGTGCGCCACAGCCATGACGGCGCGTCGAGGCCTCCCGACCGGCCGCGCTGCAACGTTCGCGCCCAGGAACGTCGGGTCGCCGGGTCCATCTGCCGCGCATGGGCCTTGCCGACGACCCAGGCCAGATAGCGTGCGGATTTGAGCGCTTCCGCGCGGGAGAACTGCTCGACCTCGATCTTGAGGTCCTGCGGCATGAGTTCGCGCACGAACAGCGAATGTCCGTGCAGCCGGGCCGTCGCCATACGGCCGCCGAGATAGGGCGACAAGGCGCGCGCAGCGGCAAGGACGCGCTCGGCAGGGTCTTGCGGCATTTGCGCGTCTTCGGCGGCGGGGGCGATCGGTTCGATCGCTTCCTTGATATCGACGAGGGCGTGGTCCGTCCCGCGTTCCCCGTCGAGGGCGACGATGGCCGCATAGCGCATCAGGCCCAGCGAACTGCAGCCCTTCATCCAGTATGCCGCATCGACCATGACGGGGCGCCGTTCCTCGCCTTTGCTATCGAGCGACAGGATCATGCGGCTTACCGGCCGGTGGGTCACGATTTCGCGAAGGCCGGTCGCCTCTTCTTCGCTCAAAGGCCAGAAGCGGCGACCCAGGGGAATCCGGGGCTCTACATCGTCGAGCCGTTCCTTCGCCAGGTGCCGCCATTTCCGGCCGACGGCGCGGCGACGGACCACACGCACGATGTCCGGTTCGCCATCGCCGTCTTCTTCGCCGTTCTCGGGTCCGACGAAGGCCTGTTCGTAGCCGTCCACCATCTCTTCCATCATGCGCGCCGTGACGACGCCCGGCAGGTCCGATCCACGGGCCGCCGTGGCGAGCGATAGCCCCAGCCTGATGAGGTCGTGGGCGGGATTGCCGATGACCGCCTGGTCGAGGTCGCGGATCTGGATCGCCACTTTGCCGCCGCCGTTGGAGATCGGCCCAAGATTGCCGAGATGGCAATCGCCGCAGATCCAGACCGCAGGACCTTCCGGGACGATGCGGTCGCCGCCCTCCTCGGTAAGCCAGCGGTAGAACAGCAGCGTATTGCCCCGGACATAGGCATGGGCGGACCGTGCCATCTTGAGATCCCTGCGGGCATGAAGGGTGGCAAGGCGGTCTGACGGCACGATGAATTTCATGACGTCACGAACGAGCAATGATTACGCGTGTTCCGGCGCCGGTGCGCGATTGCCGGATCGACGCTGCCGCCGGGCCGGGGCGGGATGCCGGAAATTGCGCCTCGACCAGAGGCAGCTTGCCGCTTTCAGCCCTGCATCCGCCGGTTCCGGTAGCAGGATGGAGTCTCGCCGCAGAACTTGAGGAAGGCACGGTTGAAGCTGCTCTGGCTGCCGAAGCCAAGTAGTTCCGCGATCACGTTCATCGGCGCATCGGACTGCGAGAGCATCTGCTGCGCGCGCTCCAGCCGGGTCTTGAGCACGAACTGGTGCGGCGTCATGTTGGTCGCCTTGCGGAACACGCGGCACAAGTGCGACGGCGTGATGCCGGCGTCGGCGGCCATCTTCTCCAAGCTGTGCTCCGCCTCGGGATGGCGGCGGATGGTGTCCATCATGTGGTGGATGCGGTAGGAGGAGAACGCCGAGACCGGGAAATCGGACGCCGTCGTGCGCGCCGGGCCGCGCAGCATGTGCGCCTTCAGCGCGTCGATCAGCGAGGCGACGTAGATGTCGCGGGCGCCCGATTCCGGTTCGTAAAGCTCTGCCAGGATCTGTCGCGAGAGGGCTGAGCCGAGCGGGTCGTTGAAGGCGAAGCGCATGCGCGAGAACTGGTCGAGCACCGAGGCCGAGCGCAATTCGTCAGAATCGATGCTGAGGGTGATGACGTCCAGTTCGCCGTCGACCAGCCAGCGCGTCTGCATCGTCGCGGGCACGATGGTCGCCGCGCCGGGGTAGGCGGCGTCGTCGCTCCAGCCGTCGCGGTCCCAGGTGCGCACGTTGGCCTTGCCCGCAAGCTGCACCACGAACAGCGGGTCGGGCAGGCCGGGCAGGGCGTAGCTGCCCACGAACTGGCGCCAGCGGCTGAAACGCCAGCGCCCGTCGCTCGATTCCAGGCTGACCTCGGGGCCGCGCCGCAGGGTGTCGGCAATGATCGCCTCGCCGTGCCATGTGCTGGGCGAGGCGATGTCGCATGCGGCGATCATCGCGGTGTGCCCTGCGCGGTGGCTCGCGATCGCTGCTCTGGGCAGATCGTGGCGATTGCGTCCATTGTCATCCTTTTCCCGGTCCGGCAGCCAGGGCTGCTCTTTCGATCCGGACAGGGTAACGCAAAATCCGCGCAACGCCTTGTCGAAAATGCGCATCGATTTTGACGTTTCTTGATCAGCCGGACTACGGCACTCCCCGTTCGTCCAGTCCCATGCCGCGCGCGATGATCTCCAGCATGATCTCGTTCGATCCGGCGAAGATGCGGCTGATGCGCGCGTCGGTGTACATGCGGCTGATGCGGTACTCGTCCATGTAGCCCGCGCCGCCGTGGAGCTGGACCCCCAGGTCGGCGGCTTCGCCCTCCAGTTCGCTGGCCACCAGCTTGGCGGCCGCCGCGTCCTCGGGCGTCAGGCGCGCGGCATTGGCGAGGAGCACCAGCTGGTCGATCCACGCCTGCGCCGCGTCGATACGGCTGCGCAGCGCGGCAAGGCGGAAACGGTTGTGCTGGAACAGGCCGACGGGGCGTCCGAAAGCGGTGCGCGTCGCCGCGAAGTCCAGCGTCAGCGCCAGCGCGGTCTGTGCCGCCGCGATGCTGGCGATGGCCGCGACCAGACGTTCGGTAGCAAGGAAGCGCATCAGCGCGGGCAGGCCCGCCTCGGGATCGCCCAGCACGTTGTCACCGGGCACTTGTACGTCGTTGAAGAACAACTCGGCGGTATCCTGCGCGGCGAGGCCCATCTTGCCCAGCTTCCCGCCCCGTTCGAAGCCTGCCATGCCGCGATCGACGACGAAGAGACCGAGCGTCCTTTCCCCAGTGCGCGCGGCGACGACCACCGCGTCGGCAAGAATCCCGTTGGAGATGTAGGTCTTTGCGCCGGTCAGCCGCCAGCCGTCGCCCTCCCGGACGGCGCGGGTGCGGATCGCCCGCAAGTCGCTGCCGCCGCCCGCCTCGGTCATCGCGATGGCCAAGATCGTCTCGCCCGAGACCACGCGCGGCATCAACCGGCCCTGCAGGGCCGGCGTGCCCAGCGCGGCGATGTAGGGGGCGACGAGATTGCTGTGCAGGTGCAGGTAGAACCCCGGTTCGCCGCCGCGCACGTTCTCCTCGATGACGATCTGGTCGAAGCGCAGGTCGGCCACGCCCGCGCCGCCGTGGGCGGGATCGGCCCAGAGGCACAGCAGCCCGGCATCTCCGGCCTTGCGGTACACCTCGCGCTCAACGATGCCTTCGCGCCGCCAGCGTTCGGCGTGGGGAGCGACTTCGGCGGCCATGAACCGCGCGGCCGAGGCGCGGAACTGGTCGTGTTCCTCCGCGAAGATCAGGCGCTCCATGATCAGCGGGCCTTGAACTCGTCGATCAGCTTGCGCTTCATGAGCTTTCCGGTGGGTTCGCGCGGAAGTTCGTCGCGGAATTCGAAAGCCTTGGGCGTCTTCACGCTGCCCAGCGCGGCGCGGGCGAAGGCGCCGAGTTCCTCCGCGAGCGCAGGGCCGGAGGCTACCCCCTCGGCGGGGC
Source organism: Novosphingobium resinovorum (assembly GCF_001742225.1). Lineage (NCBI taxonomy): Bacteria > Pseudomonadati > Pseudomonadota > Alphaproteobacteria > Sphingomonadales > Sphingomonadaceae > Novosphingobium > Novosphingobium resinovorum. The sequence continues at coordinate 1,266,242 of NZ_CP017076.1, forward strand.
GGACGATGGCGAGCACGCATTCGCCCATCTCCTCGTGCGGGACGCCGATCACCGCCACGTCGGCGACCTTGGGGTGGGTGACGAGGTGGTTTTCGATCTCCTGCGGATAGATGTTCACCCCGCCCGAGATGATCATGAAGCTGCGCCGGTCGGTGAGAAACAGGTAGCCGTCCGCATCGACGTGGCCGACGTCGCCCAGCGTCGCCCAGCCCCGGTCATTGTGCGCCGTGGCGGTCTTCTGTGGATCGTTGTGGTAGACGAACGATGGCCCATCGGCGAAATAGACGTCGCCGGTCGCGCCGGGAGGCAGTTCGCGGCCCTCGGGATCGAGCACCTTCACCTTGCCGAGCACCGCCTTGCCGACCGAGCCGGGGCGCGCCAGCCACTCGGCCGAGGACAGCGCGGTGATCCCGCAGCATTCGGTGCCCGAGTAGTACTCGTGGACGATCGGCCCCCACCAGTCGATCATCGCCTGCTTGACCGGCACCGGGCAGGGCGCGGCGGCGTGGATCACCGCTCGCAGCGAGGAATGATCGCGCCGCGCGCGCGCTTCGGGCGGGAGTTTCAGCAACCGCACGAAGTGCGTGGGCACCCATGTCGCGTGGGTGATGCGGTGGCTCTCGATGAGCGCGAGCGCTTCCCCTGCATCGAAGCGCTCCATGATGACCACGGTGCCGCCGAGCCGGTGGATCGTCATCGCCCAGCGCAGCGGCGCCGCGTGGTAGAGCGGCGAGGTGGAGAGGTACACGGTGTCCTCGCCCATGCCGTAAAGCGCAGTGCCCATCGTTTCCAGCGGCGTCGTCTCGTCCAAGGGGCCTTGCGGCAGCGGCGGCTTCACGCCCTTCGGGCGGCCCGTGGTGCCCGAGGAATAGAGCATGTCGGTGCCCGCGCTCTCGTCCTCCACCGGCGTTTCAGGCCAGGACGCGGCCGTGCTGCGCCAGCGGCCGGCATCGTAGCTCTCGACGCCGGGCGCATCGCGCAGGGCTTCGGCGGCGAGGGGGGCGAGGCGGTCGGAGTGGACCAGCAGGCGCGCGCCGGAATCGCGCAGGATATAGGCGATGTCGGCCGCGCCCAGCTTGGTCGAGATGCTGGTGAGGTAGAGCCCGGTGCGCTGCGCGGCCCACGCGACGTCGAAGATCGCGCTCTCGTTGTCCATCAGCAGGGCCACCACGTCGCCGCGCTTCGCGCCGAGGTGGCGCAGCAGGTGGGCGCCGCGATTGGCGGCGGCTTCCAGTTCGCCGTAGCTGACCGTTTCTCCCGTCGCCGGAATGACGAGGGCGGGGCGCTGCGCATCGCTGAGGGCGAAGGGCCTGGGGTGCATCGATGAAACCTCTCTCGGGCAAGTTCGGGCGCGGACTCTGTCGATCCGCCGTCGCCGCGACATTGGGGCGCAAGGGGGCGAGGGCTCAAGGCGAGCGCAAGAAATGACAAAAACGGGATCAAGCCCGGTTAAAGCCATGGAGGCTCGCAGCGGCTAGTCATGGGGCAACCCGACGAAGCCCCTGAGATGAAAAACGGGGCGAGGGAGGAGAGGTAGAAATGAACATCACCAAGGCTGGAATCGCGTCCGTCATCCTGAGCTGCGGCGTTTCCAACATCGCGCTGGCGCAAGAGGCGACGCAGGCTCCGCAGGCCAGCGAAGCGGTTGCCGGAGACATCATCGTCACCGCGCAGCGCCGGTCGCAGTCGCTGCTCGACGTGCCGCTGGCGATCTCTGCGCTGGGCGGTGACGCACTGGAATCAAAGGGAATTACCAACTCCGCCTCGCTGGCGACGGCAGTGCCGAACCTGCAGGTCAGCAGCTCGTTCGGGCGCACCCAGCCCAACTTCTCGCTGCGCGGCATCAGCGTGGCGAACGAGTTCAATTCCAACCAGGCATCGCCGGTCGGCGTCTATATCGACGACGTCTACATCGCCGCGCGCACCAGCCATGGCATGGGCCTGTTCGACCTCGACCGCGTCGAGGTGCTGCGCGGGCCCCAAGGCACGCTGTTCGGCCGGAACACGACCGGCGGCGCGATCAATTTCATCACACGCCAACCCAAGCTGCAGGGCACCGAGGGCTACCTTCAGGCGGGCTACGGCAACTACAACACGTTCAAGGCGCAAGGCGCGGTCGAGACAACCATGGTCGAGGATGAACTCGGCCTGCGCATCGCCGCGAACTACGAAAAGGGCGACGGACAGATCCGCAACGTCTACCCCGGCGGCCGCGACGCCAACAGCGTGGACTCGCTGCAGGGCCGCGTCGCCCTGCGCGCCAAGCCCGGAAACGGCGCCGTCGACATCAAGATCCGCGCCTATGCCGGACGCGATCGCGGTACGCAGGCGACCCCGCTCGGCATCCCGAGCGAACGCGCCACATCGAACCTCGGCTTCTTCGAGATCAACGAGAACCGCGTCGGCCTCAGCCGCACCGACGCATGGGGCATCGCGGGCAACGTCTCGGTGGAGTTGAGTCCCACCGTCACCTTCACCTCGATCACCTCGTATGACGGCGGCAAGCTCGATCTCGATCAGGCGGCTGATGGATCGCCCAACGACGTGCTCGATATCACGTGGCAGTCCGGCTTCCGCCAGTTCAGCGAGGAAGCGCGGATCAACTACGAAGGCGATGCGCTGAAACTCGTCGGCGGCCTGTTCTATGGCTGGGACCGCACCGTCACCGACAACCGCTTCAACATCGGCAGCGCGCTGGGCGTGGGCGTCGACGGCGGGTTCTTCCAGCACTACCGCCAGAGCCGCCGCTCCTACGCCGCGTTCCTGCAGGGCGACTATGACCTGACCGACAAGCTCGTCCTCACGCTGGGCGCGCGCTACACCTGGGATCGCGGCCAGTACCGCGACGGCTATGCCTTCCTCTTCGCGGGCGGCGTGGACGATGCGATGACGCCGATCGCCTCGACCGTGCCCTGCAGCGGGGCACCGGGCACTTGCGCCTACGACCCGAACGCGCGCTTCAACCTCGACGGCAAGAACAACGCGCTGACCGGCCGCGCGGCGCTGAGCTACACCTTCGACAACGGCCTTCTGGTCTATGCCAGCTACAGCCGCGGCTATCGTTCGGGTGCGTTCAACGGCGGCAGCTACACGTCCTCGGCAGGCGTCAACTACGTTGAGCCGGAGCGCGTCAATGCCTACGAGGCGGGCGTGAAGGGTCGCCTGCTGGGCAACATGCTGACGCTTTCGGCGGCCGGGTTCTACTACGACTACACCAACCAGCAGGTGCAGGACTTGCGCGCCGGTCCGGTCAACTTCCTCGTCAATGCGCCCAAGGCCGAAGTCTACGGCGGCGAGATCGAGGCCACCCTGCGCCCCGCACCCGGCTTCACGATCAATGCCTCGGGCGGCTACCTCCACGCCACGTACAAGGAACTGTCGCTGCAGGGCGTCGACCTGTCCGGCAACGCGCTGCCCTTCGCTCCGCGCTGGACCGCGCAGTTCGGAGTAGACTGGAAGGTGTTCGACACCGGGCGTGATAGCGTGACCTTCTCGCCCTCGGTCAACTACTTCAGCCGCCAGTACTTCTCGCCCTTCAACACGACCGACGTGGCGGGCACGGGCCAAGTCAATTCCGAACTGCAGCAGGGCGCCTATGCCAAGGTCGATGCGGCGCTCGTCTGGCAGCATGACAACATCGAACTGCGCGGCTGGATCAACAACGCCTTCAACCGCAAGGTTCTGGCCTATGGCCTCGACCTGCGCGGCGCTGGCTTCAACTACAACCTGCTCGTCCCCGCCGCGCCGCGTACCTACGGCGTGACCGCGCGCGTCAGCTTCTGAGCGGGAGCCGCGCGTCATGATCGAAGCTCTCACCACGCCGGACCTGAAGGACCCCGACCTCTATCTGGACCGGGCGCCGCATGACGTGTTCGACCGGCTGCGCACCGCGCAGCCGGTCTACTGGAACCCCGAAAAGGACGGGTCGGGCTTCTGGTCGCTAACCCGCTATGCCGATATCGTCGAGGTATCGCGCAATCCGGCGCTGTTCTCGTCCGCCAGCGAGAACGGCGGCCACCGCATCTTCAACGAGAACGAGGTGGGCCTGACGGGCGCGGGGGAATCGGCGATCGGAACCCCGTTCATCTCGATCGACCCGCCCACGCATACCCAGTACCGCAAGTTCATCATGCCTGCCGTAGCCCCGGGTCGCCTTGCCGGGATCGAGGAACGCATCCGCGAACGCTGCCTTGCGCTGGTGGAAAAGATACCTCTCGGCGAGCCGGTCAACATCGTCCCGCTGCTCTCCGCGCCGCTACCGCTGCTGACGCTGTGCGAACTGTTCGACCTGCCCGCCGAGATGTGGGTGAAGCTCTACGACTGGACCAACGCCTTCGTCGGCGAGGACGACCCGGACTTTCGCCAGAGCCCCGAGGCGATGGCGACGATCCTCGGCGAATTCATGGCCTTCTGCGCCCGGCTGTTCGAGGAACGCCGCGCCGCGCCGGGGCAGGACCTCGCCACGCTGCTGGCGACGATGGAGGTGAACGGTAGCCCCGTCACCTTGCGCGAATTCACCGGCAACATGATCCTCGCGCTTGTCGGCGCGAACGAGACGACGCGCAATTCGCTGAGCCACAGTATCGTCGCCTTTGCCGAAAACCCCGAGCAGTGGGATCGCATCCGCGCCGAGCCGGACCTCATCAAGACCGCCGTGCGCGAGATGGTGCGCCATGCCAGCCCGGTCATGCATATGCGGCGCACCGCCATGGCCGATACCGAGATCGGCGGGCAGGCCATCGCCAAGGGCGACAAGGTGGTGATGTGGTACATCGCCGCCAACCGTGACGAGAGCGTATTCCCCGATCCGCATCGCTTCGACGTGGGGCGCGGCAATATCCAGCACCTCGGCTTCGGCACCGGGCAGCATGTCTGCGTCGGCTCGCGGCTGGCGGAGATGCAGTTGCGCGTCGCCTTCGGCATCCTAGCGGAGCGCGTGGCCCGGTTCGAGGTGCTGTCGCCGCCGCGCCGGTTCCGCTCCAATTTCATCAACGGTTTGAAAAACCTTGACGTGGTGCTGATCCCGGGATGACAGGAGACACGAATTTGCTTGGTTTCGACGGTCTGGAACTGCCCGATCTGGCGCTGACGGCGGGTGGGGACCGGCTCGCCTCCGCCGCGACACTGCCTGATGTGGACCCGTGCTCGGAAACCGCTTTCGCGGATGTCCCGGTGGCCTCGGCCTCGCAGGTCGATCAGGTGGTGGAGGCGGCATGGCTGGCTTTCCGCGCGCCCGCATGGCGCGGCCTTGCCCCGCTGGCGCGCGAGCGACTGCTGCACAAGCTGGCCGATGCGATGGAAGCCGACCTGCCGCGCCTCGCCGCGCTGGAGGCGCTCGATACCGGCAAGCCCGTCGGTATCGTCGAGGCGGTGGATATTCCCGCCGCGATCTCGTGGCTGCGTGTCTATGCAGGCTGGCCGTCGAAGCTGGCGGGCCGGGCGGGGACGCTGTCCGCAACGCCGGGCGACTATCACGTCTATTCGCGGCGTGAGCCGATCGGCGTCGTCGCGGCGATCACGCCGTGGAATTTCCCGCTGGTGCTGGCGATGTGGAAGGTCGCCCCAGCGCTGGCGGCGGGCTGCACCGTCGTCCTGAAACCCGCGCCGGAAACCCCGCTGAGCGCATTGCGGCTGGTCGAACTGGCGCGCATCGCGGGGTTTCCCGAAGGCGTGCTCAGCGTCGTCACCGGCGACGGCGCGACCGGCGCGGCGCTGGCGGCGCATCCGCGCATCGCCAAGGTGGCCTTCACCGGTTCCACCACGACCGGGCAGGCGATCCTCGCCGCCTCGGTGCCGGACCTCAAGCGCGTGACCCTGGAGCTGGGCGGCAAGTCGCCCTCGATCATCTGCGCCGATGCCGTCCTCGCCAGCGCCATACCGCAGGCGGCGATGGGGTGTTTCTTCAACTCAGGCCAGGTCTGCTACGCGGGCACGCGGCTCTACGTGCATCGCTCGGTCTACGACGAAGTGCTCGAAGGCATCGCTGCCGTGGGCAGCGCGCAGAAGCTGGGGCCAAGCTCCGACCGCGCCAGCCAGCTCGGCCCACTCATCAGCGCCCGCCAGCACGAGCGGGTCACCGGCTTCGTCGAGCGGGCGAGGGCGGCCGGGATCGAGGCGATGCCCTCCGCCGCCGTGCTGCCCGAGCGCGGGTTCTACCATGCGCCGACCGTGCTGCGGAATGTCCCCGCCGACGCCGAAGTCATGCGCGACGAAGTGTTCGGCCCGGTCCTCGCCACCGCGCCGTTCGACGATATCGAGGAAGCCATCGCGCGCGCCAACGACAGCGCCTTCGGCCTCGCCGCGCATGTCTTTAGCCGCGATCTGGCCACCGCGCACCGGGCCTCCGCCGCGCTGGAGGCGGGCACCGTCTTCGTCAATTGCGTGATGCTGGCCGACCCGGCCTTCCCCTTCGGCGGCATGAAGATGTCCGGCATCGGGCGCGAAAACGGCAGCGAAGTGCTCGACGCCTATCTGGAGCCCAAGTCGGTGGTGATGGCCCTATGATAAACGCGACCCACTCCGGCGGCTGCCTCTGCGGGCAGGTGCGCTATGCTTTCGAGGGCGAGCCCTTGCTCGCCGCCGTGTGCCACTGCCGCCATTGCCAGCGCCAGTCCGGCAGCGCCTTTTCGCTGGTCATCGCGGTGACCGACGCGGCCTTCTCCCAGCAGGGCGAGACGCGGGTGTTCGAGGATATGGGCGACAGCGGCCAGCCCGTTTCGCGCCATTTCTGCCCCGCCTGCGGCTCGCCCATCGTCTCGATCGCGGGGGCGCTGCCGGGGCTGACGCTCATCAAAGGCGGCACCCTCGACGAACCGGGGCGCTGGACGCCTGCCCTCGAGGCCTACTGCGATGGCAGCCTGCCATGGCTCCCCCCCGTGGCCGCCGAACGCCACGCCCGTTCCAATATCGGAGAATGACCATGCCGAGTGCCCTGTTCGACCTGACCGGCAAGACCTGCTGGGTTACCGGCGCCGCCTCGGGCATCGGCCGCGAGACGGCGCTGACGCTCGCCCGCCACGGCGCCAGCGTGATCGCCAGCGACCTCAACCTCGAAGGCGCTGAGGCGACGGCGCAGGAATGCGGCGATGCGCTGGCGCTGGCGCACGACGTCAGCGACGAGGCCGCCTGGGCGAGTTGCGCCGCCGCTGTGCAGGAGCGTTTCGGCAAGCTCGACGTGCTGGTGAACAATGCGGGCATCATGATGTCGCGCTCGTTCTCGGAAGCCCCGGTGGAGATCCTGCGCCGCCAGAACCGCATCAACGTGGAGAGCGTCTACCTCGGCATGCAGACCGTCGAGCCGCTGATGAAGACGGCCATCGCGCAGGGTGCGGCAGGGGCATCGATCGTCAACCTGGCCTCGATTTACGGCAAGGTCGCGGGCGCGCAGTTTGCCGCCTACAGCGCCACCAAGGGTGCGGTGCGCGCGCTCAGCAAGGCGGTGGCCTACGAGTGGGCGAGCGCGGGCATCCGCGTGAACTGCGTGCTGCCTGGCCCGGTCCAGACCAACCTCGGCGCCGACTGGGAGCCGCCGCTCGATGCCGAGGGCAATCCGATCCCGCCCGAAGTCGCGCTGGCGGCCTGGGCGTCGCTGATCCCGATGAAGCGCCTCGGCGTGGCGAGCGACGTCGCGCCGATGATCGCATACCTTGCCAGCGACGCCGCCGCCTTCGTCACCGGCGCCGAATTCACCGCCGACGGTGGCTACACCGCAGCCTGAGGGAGCCCGAGCATGCACACCACCGCCGCCATCGCGCGTGAGGCCCACGGCGACTTCACCGTCGAGCCGGTCGACCTTGCCGAGCCCCGCGCGGGTGAGGTGCGGGTGCGGATCGCGGGCGTCGGCCTGTGCCACACCGACCTGATCGCGCGCGACCAGTTCATCCCGATCCCGCTGCCCGCCGTGCTCGGCCACGAAGGCGCCGGGTTCGTCGAGGCCGTGGGCGAAGGCGTGACCAAGGTCGCGGTCGGCGACCGGGTGGTGCTGGGCTTCTCCAGTTGCGGCCACTGCCCCCGCTGCGAAGAACACCTGCCCTCCTATTGCCGCGAGTTCCCGGTTCTGAACTACGCAGGCGCGCGGGGAGACGGCAGCACCGCGATCAGCATCGACGGCACGCCGGTCTCGGCCAACTTCTTCGGCCAGTCGTCCTTCGCCGCCCACGCCGTGACGCACGAACGCAACCTCGTTCGGATCGAGGCGCATGACGTGCCGCTCGAACTGCTGGGGCCATTGGGCTGCGGATTCCAGACTGGCGCGGGCGGGGTGATGCGCTCGCTGGCGTGCCCGGCGGGATCGAGCATCGCGATCTTCGGCGGCGGCCCGGTGGGGCTGGCGGCGGTCATGGGCGCAGTGGTTCAGGCGTGCGTGACGATCATCCTCGTCGAACCCTTCGCCGCCCGCCGCGCCATGGCGCTTGAGCTGGGCGCAACCCACGTCATCGATCCGGCTGAGGGCGATGTCGGCGCCGCTATCCGCGCGATCCTGCCGGACGGCGTGGAGTTCGCTTTCGAGACCAGCGGGCGCGAGGCCGTCGTCGAAACCGCTCTGGCATCGTTGTCCAGCCACGGCCTGCTGGGCCTTGTCGGCGTGCCCCCTCGGCCCGAGAGCAGCCTGTCGATCAACCTCGCCTCGCTCATCACTTACGGCCATCGCATCCACGGCATCGTCGAGGGCGACAGCGACCTCCAGACCTTCATCCCGCAACTGGTGGGCCTCTACCGCGAAGGCCGCTTCCCGTTCGACAAGCTGATCCGCACCTACCCCCTCGCGCAGATCAACGAGGCGGTCGCCGCGCAACTGAGCGGTGAGTGCATCAAGGCCGTGCTGGTCCCCTAGAGAGCAGGATGTCTCTACACCCTTTCGTCATTGCGAGCGTAGCGAAGCAATCCAAGGGCGGTTTGCGCGGCCCTGGATTGCTTCGCTACGCTCGCAATGACGAGGGTGGGGCGATGCTCACCGCATCACCCTCGCGGCGCGAGGCCCCGCACAAGCACATCGACCATCGTGGCGGCCAACGCCTCGGCGCTCTGTTCGCCTTGCGCCGCGTACCATTGCCCGGGCCAGTTGAGTGCGCCCGCCAGCGTGAAGGCGGTCATCCGCACGTCGAGCGGCGCGATCGAGGCGTCTTCAACACCCGCCGCCACCAGATCGCGCATGGCCTGGTCGATCCGCCGCTTGAGCGCCCGGAAATGCGCGCGGCCTTCCTCGGACAGCACGTTGTCGTCGGTGCGCACTACGCAGCGGCCGAAATCGTCCATGTTGATCTCGGCATAGCGGCGCAGGAAATGCGTGAGGCGCGTCAGGCCGCTGCCCGGCTCGCGCTCCGCTTCCGCCGCCGCCTCCTGCAGCAGTTCGAGGCCGCGCGTGATGCATTCCAGCAGCACCTGCTCCTTGTTGCCGAGGTAGCGGTAGATCGTCGGCTTGCTGATGCGCAGGCTGGCCGCGACCTCGTCCAGCGAGGCGGCCTGGAAGCCGCGCGCGTTGAAGGCGCGCACGGCCGCAAGCAGCACGGCCTCGCGCTTCTGGTCCTTCTCGCGAAGGCGGTCCTCGGGCGAACGGAACGGGGAATCGATGAAGTCTGGCTCAGGTGTCGTCACGGCTTTTCCTTGTCTGGCGACATTGACAAGAAACGCGTCGTTATGCAACGTACTCAAGAGTACGTAAGAAACCAATGAGTTTCATGAGCCTCCCGGAGACGCGATTCGCGCTGGACCGGGGGCAGTTGCGGAAAGGGATTCCTGATGAAGATCGAAGGCGTGGCGGCAATCGTGACCGGTGGCGCATCCGGCCTTGGCGCGGGCACCGCGCGGCGGCTGGCGGCGGCGGGGGCGAAAGTGACCCTGTTCGACCTCAACGCCGAACTGGGTGCTGCGACCGCGCGCGAGATCGGCGGGCACTTCGTATCGGTCAACGTGACCGACGAGGGCGCCGTCGAGGCCGCGCTGGAAGAGGCCGAGGCGCTGAACGGCAAGGCCCGCATCCTCGTCAACTGCGCCGGGATCGGCCCGCCCGCCAAGGTGATCGGGCGCGACGGCAAGGCGATCCCGCTGGCGGATTTCTCCAAGATCGTGACGATCAACCTGATCGGCAGCTTCAACGTCCTGTCGAAGTTCGCCGCGCGGCTCCACGATGCAGACCCGATCGGCGAGGAGCGCGGGGTGATCGTCAACACCGCCTCGGTCGCGGCCTATGACGGGCAGATCGGGCAGGCGGCCTACGCGGCGTCGAAGGGCGGCATCGTCGGCCTGACGTTGCCGGTGGCGCGTGAATTCGCCCGCTACGGCATCCGCGTGATGACGATCGCGCCGGGCATCTTCTGGACCCCGCTGCTGGCGACGCTGCCGCAGGAGGCGCAGGATTCGCTCGGCAAGCAGGTGCCGTTCCCCAGCCGTCTGGGCCAGCCGGACGAATACGCGCAGCTGGTCGAAAGCATCGTCACCAACCCGATGCTCAACGGCGAGACGATCCGCCTCGACGGCGCGATCCGGATGGCGCCGAAGTGAGCGGCGTACCCGGTGCCGGTCCCGAATTGACCGCGCAGATCGCCGCAAAAGTCGAAGCCTTCGTGCGCGAAGTCGTCGCGCCTTACGAGAAGGACCCGCGCCGCGATCACCACGATTGCCCGAGCGAGGAACTGGTCGCCGAACTGAAGGCCAAGGCGCGCGCCGCCGGGGTGCTGACGCCGCATATCCTGCCGGACGGCCGCCACCTGACCCAGCGTGAGACGGCGGTGGTGCTGCGTGCCTCGGGCCTCTCGCCGCTCGGCCCGCTGGCGCTCAACACCGCTGCGCCGGACGAGGGCAACATGTACCTGCTCGGCAAGGTGGGCAGCGCGGCGATCAAGGAACGGTTCCTGAAGCCGCTGGTGGAAGGGCGCGCGCGCTCGGCCTTCTTCATGACCGAACCGGCGGACGAGAACGGCGCCGGGTCCGACCCTTCGATGATGCGGACGACCTGCCACCTCGACGGCAATCACTGGGTCATCAACGGGCGCAAGGCGTTCATCACCGGCGCGGAAGGCGCGCAGGTTGGCATCGTCATGGCGAAGTCCACGGACGGCGCCTGCATGTTTCTGGTCGACCTGCCCGATCCGGCGATCCGCATCGAGCATGTGCCCAACACCATCGATTCCTCGATGCCCGGCGGCCATGCCGTGGTCGCCATCGAGAACCTGCGCGTGCCGGCCGACCAGATGCTTGGGCAATCGGGCGAGGGGTTCCGCTATGCGCAAGTGCGCCTCGCGCCCGCGCGGCTGTCGCACTGCATGCGCTGGCTGGGCGCCTGCATCCGCGCCAACGAGATTGCCACCGACTACGCCAATCGCCGCATGGCCTTCGGCAAGCCGCTGATCGACCACGAAGGCGTCGGCTTCATGCTGGCCGACAACCTGATCGACCTGAAGCAGAGCGAACTCATCATCGACTGGTGCGCGGACGTTCTCGACGTGGGCGAAGCGGGCGGCACCGAAAGCTCGATGGCCAAGGTCGCGGTGTCCGAGGCGCTGATGCGGGTGGCGGATCGCTGCGTGCAGGTGATGGGCGGGCAGGGCGTGACCGCCAACACCATCGTCGAGCAGGTGTTCCGCGAGATCCGCGCCTTCCGCATCTACGACGGTCCCACCGAAGTCCACAAGTGGAGCCTCGCCAAGAAGATCAAGCGCGACTGGAAGACGTCACATGAGCAGCACTGACGCCGCCGCCAATGCCGGCACCGGCGCCGTGCGCGAGGGCTATCGCTTCGACGAGGCGCGGCTGGCGGCGTGGATGGACGCGCATGTCGAGGGCTTCGCCGGGCCGCTCACGGTCGAGCAGTTCAAGGGCGGGCAGTCCAACCCGACCTACAAGCTGGTCACGCCGGGGCGCGCCTATGTGCTGCGGCGCAAGCCGCCGGGGCAGGTGCTGAAAGGCGCCCACGCGGTCGAGCGCGAGGCGCGGGTGCTGTCGGCGCTAGGGGCGACGGGTTTCCCGGTGGCGCATGTCCATGGCCTGTGTCTGGACGAAAGCGTCATCGGCAGCTGGTTCTACGTGATGGAGATGGTCGAGGGCCGCATCTTCTGGGATGCGACGTTCCCCGACGTTCCGCACGGGGAGCGCGCCGCCTACTTCGCCGCGATGAACGCAACGATCGCCGCGCTGCACCGGATCGAGCCGGACGCGGTGGGGCTGGGCGACTACGGCAAGCCGGGCAATTACTTCGAGCGCCAGATCGCCCGCTGGTCGCGCCAGTATCTGGAGGACACCGAGGCGGGCCGCGATCCGGGCATGGACCGGCTGATCGAATGGCTCCCCACGGCGATCCCGGCGGGCGACGAGACGCGCATCGTCCACGGCGACTTCCGCTGCGACAACATGATCTTTCATCCCACGCAGCCGCGCGTGCTGGCGGTGCTGGACTGGGAACTTTCGACGCTGGGGCATCCCCTGGCGGACTTCGCCTATCACGCGATGATGTTTCGCATGCCGCCCGACATCGTGGCGGGGCTGGGCGGCGCGGACATCGCGGCGCTGGGTATCCCGTCGGAGGCCGAATACCTCGCCGCTTATTGCCGCAACGTCGGGCGCCCGCCGATTTCGGAGCAGGACTATGCGTTCTGCATCGCGTTCAACTACTTCCGGCTGGCAGCGATCTTCCACGGCATCAAGGGGCGCGTGATCCGGGGCACGGCCGCGTCCGAACACGCCCGCGAGCGTGCCGCCAGCCTGCCGCGCATCGTCGCGCTGGCAGTGGAAAGCATGGAGGCCTGCCTGTGAGCGACACACCTGTACTGTTCGACCTTGCGGACGGCATCGCCCGCGTCACCCTCAACCGGCCCGAGGCGGGCAATGCCATCGACCTTGCGATGGCGCGCGCGCTGGCCGAGATCGCCATCCGCTGTGAGACCGACACCGCGATCCGCTGCGTCGTCCTCACCGGCGCGGGGCGGCTGTTCTGCGCGGGCGGCGACGTGGGGCTGTTCAAGTCCTCGGGCGATCATGTCGATGCGCTGCTGAGCGAACTGGCGGGCACGCTGCACATGGCGCTCACCCGCTTCGCGCGCATGGCCAAGCCGCTCTTGGTGCTGGTCAACGGACCGGCTGCGGGTGCGGGCCTCAGCCTCGCGATCGGCGGCGACGTGGTGCTCTGCGCACGGTCGGCGCACTTCACAGCCGCTTACGGTACGCTCGGCCTGACGCCCGACGGCGGGATGAGCTGGTGGCTGCCGCGCCTCGTGGGCCTCCGCAAAGCGCAGGAGATCATCCTCACCAACCGCCGCATCAAGGCCGACGAGGCCGAGGCGATCGGCCTGGTCACCCGCACCGTCGATGACGAGGCGCTGGCCGCCGAGGGCGACGCGCTGGCCGCCCGCCTTGCCGATGCCGCCGTGGGTGCGCTCGGCGCGGCGCGGGGACTGCTGCGCCAGAGCCTTGAGACCAGCCTCGACGCACAACTGGAACGCGAAGTCGCGGCGATTACCCGGTCGGGCGCCGCACCCGAATGCCGTGAGGGCCTTGCCGCCTACTTCGAAAAGCGCACGCCGAACTTCAAGGGAATCTGACACATGGCCGAAGCCTACATCGTCGAAGCCGTCCGCACCGCAGGCGGGCGCCGTAACGGCAAGCTCGCGGGATGGCACCCTGCCGACATGGCGGGCGAAGTGCTGAACGCGCTGGTGGACCGCGCCGGGCTGGACCCGGCGGTGGTCGAGGACGTCATCCTCGGCTGCGTGACCCAGGCGGGCGAACAGGCCTTCGCCTTCGCGCGCAATGCGGTGCTGGCCTCGAAGCTGCCGGTCAGCGTGCCCGCTGTCACCATCGACCGGCAATGCGGCTCCTCCCAGCAGTCGGTGCAGTTCGCTGCGCAGGCGGTGATGTCCGGCATGCAGGACGTGGTGATCGCGGCGGGGGCGGAGAGTATGACGCGCGTGCCGATGTTCTCCAACACCGCCTACCACGCGAAGGAAGGCGTCGGCGTCGGCCCGTTCAGCCCGCGTATCCAGCAGCGCTTCGGCGTGGAGAGCTTCAGCCAGTTCGGCGGGGCGGAGATGATCGCCGCCAAGTACGGCTTCGACCGCGAGACGCTCGACCGCTTCGCGCTGGAAAGCCACCGCCGCGCCGCCGCCGCCACCAAGGCAGGCGCGTTCGAGCGCGAGATCGTGCCGCTCGATGTGGACGGCGTGCCCCACGTCACGGACGAGGGCATCCGCTACGACGCGACGCTGGACAGCATCGGTTCGGTCAGGCTGCTGCAGGAGGGCGGGGTGATCTCCGCCGCCAACGCCAGCCAGATCTGCGACGGCGCCTCGGGCGCGCTGGTGGTGTCGGAGCGGGCGCTCAAGGACTACGGCCTTACCCCGATCGCGCGGATCGTGGACATGGTGGTGACGGCGGGCGATCCGGTCATCATGCTGGAGGAACCGATCCCGGCGACGCAAAAGGCGCTCAAGCGCGCCGGACTGCGGATCGAGGATATCGACCTCTACGAAGTGAACGAGGCTTTCGCACCGGTGCCGCTGGCCTGGCTCAAGGCGCTGGGCGGCGATCCTGACAAGCTCAACGTCAACGGCGGCGCCATCGCGCTCGGCCATCCGCTGGGCGCCAGCGGCACCAAGCTGATGGCCACGCTCGTCCATGCCCTGAAGGCGCGCGGCAAGCGCTATGGCCTGCAGACCATGTGCGAAGGCGGCGGCATCGCCAACGTCACCATCCTGGAGGCGCTGTAATGACCTTGCGCACGCGCTTCACCGACCTCGTCGGCATCGAGCATCCGATCGTTCAGGGCGGGATGATGTGGGTGGGCCGCGCCGAACTGGCGGCGGCGGTCTCCAACGCGGGCGGCCTCGGCATCCTCACTGCGCTGACCCAGCCCACGCCTGATGACCTGCGCCGCGAGATCGACCGCTGCCGGGCCCTGACCGACAAGCCCTTCGGCGTGAACCTGACGATCCTGCCCTCGGTTTCGCCGCCGCCTTATGCCGAATACCGTAAGGCCATCATCGACAGCGGCGTCACCATCGTCGAAACCGCAGGCCACCGCCCGCAGGAGCATGTCGAGGACTTCAAGGCCCACGGGATTACCGTGATCCACAAGTGCACGGCCGTCCGCCACGCCCTGTCGGCCGAGCGGATGGGCGTGGACGCGATCTCGATCGACGGCTTCGAGTGCGCGGGCCATCCGGGCGAGGACGATATCCCAGGCCTCATCCTGATCCCGGCGGCGGCGGACACGCTGACGATCCCGATGATCGCGAGCGGAGGCTTCGGTGACGGGCGCGGCCTCGCCGCCGCGCTGGCGCTGGGTGCGGACGGTATCAACATGGGCACCCGCTTCTGCGCCACGGTGGAAGCGCCGATCCACGAGCGGGTGAAGCGGTTCATCGTCGACAACGACGAGCGCGGCACCAACCTGATCTTCCGCAAGTTCCACAATACCGGCCGCGTCGCGAAGAACAGCGTGTCCGACCGGGTGGTGGAGATTTCCGCCCGCGACGGTGCGGTGTTCGAGGATATCCGCCCGCTGGTATCAGGCGCGAAGGGCCGCACGGCGCTGGAGACGGGCGACATCGACGCCGGGCTCGTCTGGGCCGGGCAAGTGCAGGGGCTGATCCACGACATTCCGACATGCGCCGAACTGGTCGGCCGGATCGTGCGCGATGCGCAAGAGATCATCGTCTCGCGGCTGGCGGGCATGGTCGCGGAGAAGGTGACGGCATGAGCGAACTCGTCACCGTCACGCGCGAAGGGCCGCTGACGATCATCACTATCAACCGGCCTGAGGCGAGCAACGCCCTGAACGCCGACGCGCAAGTCGCGATGGACGCGGCCTTCGGTGCCTTCGCGGCGGACGACGAGCAGTGGGTCGCCATCGTCACCGGTGCGGGGCCGAAGGCGTTCTGTGCCGGGCATGACCTCAAGCAGCAGGCGGCTGGCGGGGAACTGGTGTCACCGCCCAACGGCTTCGGCGGCCTGACCGGGCGCAAAGGGCTGACCAAGCCGGTGATCGCCGCCGTCAACGGCGTGGCGATGGGCGGCGGCTTCGAACTGGCGCTGGCCTGCGACATCGTGGTGGCGGCGGCCCATGCGGCTTTCGCGCTGCCAGAGGTCCGCGTCGGACTGGCGGCGTTGGGCGGCGGAATCCAGATCTTGCCGCAAGTGGTCGGCGCCAAGCACGCGATGGGCATGCTGCTGACCGGACGGCGCGTCTCGGCGCAGGAGGGGCATGCGCTGGGCTTCATCAACGAAGCGACCGAAGGCGACGTGCTTGAGGCTGCGCGGCGCTGGGCGGAGCTGATCCTTGGCGGCAGTCCGATGGCGGTGCGCGCCACCAAAGAAGCGGTCGGGCGCGGCCTGTCCACGCCGTACGACCAGGCTTTCGCCGAGCAGTGGAGCTACCCTGCGATGCAGGCGATGCTGGCCTCCGAGGACTACGTCGAAGGCCCGCGCGCCTTCGCCGAGAAGCGCGGGCCGGAGTGGAAGGGGCGCTGATCCCCTTTAACGGTGGTGTCAATCCGCCGCGGTGTAAGGCCCACCCCGTTCAGCTAGTTCGCTGCGCTCCCAAGCCTTCCAGCCCTCCCGCAAGCGGGAGGGCTGATGCGGCGCCCCCCTCCCGCGAGCGGGAGGGGGAGCGAGACTTAGGCCGCAGGCCTTAGTCGCAGCGGGGTGGGCCTTGCGCTATGCCAGAAGCGCAGGCGGGACTACTCCGCAGCCTCCAGCTTCGCGCAGCCCTTCGGCATGCGCTGGGCTTCAACTTGCGCGGGCGTCAGTTCGATCGCCATCGGCTTGAGGCCGAGCCGTGCAAACATCGCCAGATCGTTGTCGTCGCCCGCGTTGGGCGCGGTCAGCAGCTTGTCGCCGGTGAAGATCGAGTTCGCGCCGGCCATGAAGCACATCGCCTGCGTCATCTCCGACATCGATTCGCGGCCGGCAGAGAGGCGAACCATCGAGCCCGGCATGGTGATGCGCGCGACCGCCACGGTGCGCACGAACTCCACGTCGTCGATATTGGCGAGCGGTGTGTCGGCCAGCATGTCACCCAGCACGGTGCCCTTCACCGGCACCAGCGCGTTCACCGGCACCGACTGCGGGTGCTCCGGCAAGGTGGCGAGCGTGTGGACGAAGCCCACGCGATCGGCGCGGGTCTCGCCCATGCCGACGATGCCGCCCGAGCACACGTTGATCCCCGCCATGCGCACGTTCGACAGCGTATCGAGGCGGTCTTCCATCGTGCGCGTGGTGATGACCTGATCGTAGCGTTCAGGGCTCGTGTCGATGTTGTGGTTGTAGTAGTCGAGGCCCGCGTCGCTCAGCATGTCGGCCTGATCGGGCGTCAGCATGCCCAGCGTCATGCAGGTTTCCATGCCCATCGCGCGCACGCCCTTCACCATCTCGATGATGGCGGGCATGTCACGGTCCTTGGGGTTGCGCCAGGCCGCGCCCATGCAGAAGCGGGTGGAGCCCTGATCCGCCGCCTGCGCCGCGCGCTGGAGCACGGCCTGCACCTCCATCAGCTTGGTCGCCTTGACGCCGCTGTTGGCGGACACCGACTGCGAGCAATAGCCGCAATCCTCCACGCAGCCGCCGGTCTTGATCGAGAGCAGCGTGGAAAGCTGCACTTCGTCCGCCTTGTGGCTGGCGCGGTGAACTTCGGCGGCGCGGAAGACCAGTTCGGTGAACGGCAGGTCGAATAGCGCCGCGATTTCCTCGCGGGTCCAGTCAGTACGAGGGGTGGTGGAGAACGGCGATCCCTGCGGCATTTCTGGTACTCTCCCGATGTGTCCGGCCGTCAACGGCAAATTCTATCGATCAAAATCGTCGGACGATATTGACAGACCACGAAGCTGTAGTCCACAAGGTTCGCAACAAAGACAAGGGCAGGGGATGATGACCGACTACGTTCGCTTGCTGGAGGCCAACAACGCTATCCAGACCATAGGTGATGATACCTATTGGCTCTGTGTGACGCGCACCGTGCAGGAATCGAAGCTGTTTCCCGTGCCGTCGTACATGCTGCTTTCGTACCTCTGCTGCTTCTACCGTTACCCGGAATTGCTGCGGAAGGTGGAGGCGGTGATGCCGGCCGAGGAAGTGGGCGACCGCTCGCGCCTGATCGGCGGCAAGCTGGGCAACCTGCCGGGCTGGGCGCTCCCCACCTTCTACCTGCTGGGCCGCGAGATCCTCATCAACTTCGGTATGCTCGCGCCCGAGGATGCGGCGGAGGACGTGGCCTATGTCATGGACTTCTGGCGCCGCTTCAAGCTGGCGCAGCAGCGCGAGGACGGGCACCTCAACGCCCGCGAATTCGGCCAGCGCGTGCAGCACTTGCCCGAACGCCGGGTGCAGCGCTTCCACTCCGAACTGCTGCCTTGCAAGCCCGGCGACCGGCTCGGTCATGCGGCGCAGGCGTTCCTCGCCACGGTGTCGCAGTACGGCTTCCTCGTCTCGTGCGAGAGCCGCTGTGCGCTCAACAATTCCGGGCCCTATCGCCTTGCCGAAGACCGCGAGATGATCATCCGCGACTTCTCCGATCTGGCAGAGGGCGACTATCCCTGGCTCGACGGCGTGGCGGGCGACATCCCCTTCAGCAACCTGACGGTGACGATGGAGGCCACAGGCTGCCAGTTCTACCTGATGGACGACTGGGGCAGCTTCGAATCCCGCCCCGAATTCACCGCCGACAAGCTGACCGGCGTGGGCCTCTATACATCCGATGCGCTGTCGGGCGGCTACATCCCGGTCGGCATGGGTTCGGCCGAGGAACTGGCCGCCACTTTCGAGGATCTGACTGACCGCATCCGCAAGGCCACCGTCGAACTGTGGAAGCGCACGGCCACCTGGTCGCGCGACGAGATGATGGATGCGGGCGCGCTCGTCTACTTCTCGCTCATCAAGGAGATCGCGCATATCGCGGGCGTTTACGACGTGAACGACTGGATGACGATCGACCCGCGCGCGGACCGGTTCCGCAGCCTGTTCAACGACGAGTTCGGCCGCGATTTCCTGGGCGAGATGGTGGGCCTCGTCTCGCTGCCGAGCCAGCAGCTCAATCGCTATGCGATGATGCAGCATAACAACAACCCGGTGCGCTACATCTCGCAGATCCCCTATTCGGTGCTGCAGCGAGAAGGTACGGGCGGCAAGCTGGCACCGATCGGGCCGGGCGTCTCGCACCTGCCGCCCAAGCAGGACCTTTACACCACCACCGCCGGACGCCTGCCGCTGGCCGAGTACAACGCCCGGGCAAGGGCGCTGCAACCCGCGCAGATGGCGCCCGAGTATCGTTTCATCTGCGACACCACGGCCAAATTCCACCCCGACGATGCACAGGTTCAGGCGCTCTACCGGCTTGAACAGGAAGGCTCGCCGCTGGCGGGCCGGGGCGTGGGCCTCAGCCGTGACGATGTCGAAGCCATTCGGAGTGCGCGCGCATGAGCGGCAAAGACCCTGACGAAACCTCGCTGCCCGAACTGGAACTGCTGATCGCCGAGTTCAAGCAGTCGGGCCTGCGCGAACTGCACGCCCGCTGCGGCGAACTGGAGGTCTATCTCTCGCAGGATGCGGATGCCTCCGGGCTTGATGCCCCGCGTGTCTCGGTCGCTGCGCCGGTTGCCAGCGCTGCACCTGCCTCCAAGGCCGCGCCTGCAGCTGCCGTGGCGGCACCGGCGGGAGCGCCTGCGGTGCCGGACGGCGCGGTCGTCGTGACGGCGCCTTACCTTGGCACCTTCTACCGCGCGCCCAAGCCCGGTGCGCCTAACTATGTCGAGGTGGGCGGGCGTGTTTCCGCCGAAACCGAGGTCTGTCTGGTGGAGGTGATGAAGCTGTTCACCGCCGTGCGCGCAGGGGCCGCTGGCACCGTTCTGGAAGTGCTCGCCAGCGATGGCGATCTGGTTTCGGCCGGGCAGCCGCTTTTCGTGATCCGGCCGGAATAGCGCCATGGCCCTGTCCCGCCTCTTCATCGCCAACCGGGGGGAAATCGCCCTTCGCGTGCTTCGCGCCGCGCAAGGGCTGAACCTGGAAACCGTGATCGGCGTCTCCGATGCCGACCGTGACAGCGTGACCGCAAGGCTGGCCGACCGAGCGCTGGTGCTCGGCCCCGGACCTGCGGCGAAAAGCTATCTCGACGCGAAACTGGTGGTGCAGGCCGCCAAGGCCAGCGGGTGTGACGCGCTCCATCCCGGATACGGCTTCCTGTCCGAACGCGCCGAACTGGCACGGCTCTGCAAGGAGCACGGCATCACTTTCGTCGGCCCCGAAGCGGACATGATCGAAGCGCTGGGCGACAAATTGCGCGCGCGAGAGATGGCCGCTGCCGCAGGCGTACCGCTGGTGCCCGGCAGCGGCGAGATCGCCTCGGCAGCCGATGCCCGCCGGATCGCAGGCGACATCGGCTATCCCGTGCTGCTGAAAGCGGCGGCGGGCGGCGGCGGGCGCGGCATGGTCATCGTCAACGGCCCGTCCGAAGTCGAAGCCGGATACCACCGCGCGAGCGCGGAGGCGCTGGCCGCTTTCAACGACGGCACCCTGTTCATGGAGCGTTTCGTGCCCGAGGCGCGCCACGTCGAAGTCCAGCTCATGGGCGACGGGCAGGGCGAAGTGATCCACTTCGGCGAGCGCGACTGCTCGGTCCAGCGCCGCTATCAGAAGGTGGTCGAGGAAGCGCCCTGTGTAGCGATGCCGGACGCTTTGCGCGCGCAGCTGCACGAGGCGGCGGTGAACCTTGCGAAAAGCGTCAACTACCGCAACGCGGGGACGTGCGAGTTCCTCTACGACGTGATGCGCGAGGAGATCTACTTCATCGAGGTCAACGCCCGCATCCAGGTGGAGCACCCGGTCAGCGAGATGGTGACGGGTCGCGATCTGGTGCAGGAACAGTTGCGCGTTGCGGCGGGCAAGGGCCTTTCGGTGCGCCAGCAGGATGTCGTGCTCACCGGCCACGCCATCGAATGCCGCATCAATGCCGAGGACACCGCGCGCGATTTCGTGCCGGTGCCCGGCACCGTCACCCGCTGGCGCCCGCCCGAGGGCGAGGGCATCCGCCTCGACAGCCACATGCGTGAAGGCGCAAGCATCCCGCCATTCTACGACAGCATGATCGGCAAGCTGATCGTCCACGCCGACACCCGCGACGCCGCGATCGACCGCATGATCGGCGCGCTCGACGCCTTCGAGGTCGAAGGCGTGCCCACGACCATCCCGCTCCACCGCGAGATTCTTCGCGACGAGCACTTCCGGTCGAACACCATTCACACCCGCTGGCTGGAACAGGACCTGTTCACCGCGCAGCGCATGGCAGCGGAGTAATCCCCATGGCGCATATCCAGTTCCTCGACGAAACCCTGCGCGACGGCCAGCAGAGCCTGTGGGGCATGCGCATGCAGGCGGGCATGGCCCTGCCGGTGGCGCCGCTGATCGACAGGACCGGCTATCAGATCATCAGCCTGGCCGGTTCCTCGCTGTTCGAAGTGCTGATCCGGCATTGCCAGGAAGACCCCTGGGCGGGCCTCGACCTGCTGGTGAAGGCGATGCCGGACACGCCCCTGCGCGCCGGGTGCCGCTCCAACGGGTCGGTGACTTTCGGCTTCACGCCCGATGCGCTGATGGACATTTGGGTGGATCGCCTCTGCGCCCACGGCATCCGCAGCTTCTGGCTCTACGATGTGTTGTTCAACATCGACAAGATGCACCGTCTCGCCCGCATCGCCAAGCGGCACCAGTGCCAGGTGGCGGGCACGATGTTGTTCACGCTCTCCCCGGTCCACGACGATGCCTATTACGCGGACAAGGCGGACAAGCTTTCGGCGCTGGACGAGGTGGACAGCCTGCTGCTCTACGACACCGGCGGCGTGCTCGATCGAGACCGGATTTCCACGCTGGTCCCTGCGATCAAGGCCAAGGCGCGCGGCAAGCCGATCGAGATGCATGCCAACAACATGCTCGGCCAGTCGGCCAAGTCCTATATCGACGCGATCGAGTTCGGGGTGACGACGATCCACACCGCCGTGCGCCCGATGGCCAACGGTCCCTCGATCCCCTCGGTCGAGATCATGGCCCGCAATGTCGAGATGCTGGGCCACACCCACAACCTCGACACGTCGCTGTTCAAGCCGGTGGCCGATCACTTCGAGAAGGTCGGCAAAGCGGCCGGGTTCCTGGTGAACCAGCATTTCGAGTACGACGTCACTTCGCTCAAGCACCAGATCCCGGGCGGCATGATGGGCACCCTGCGCGCACAGCTGGTACAGCAGAACATGCTGGATCGCCTGCCCGACGTGCTGGAGGAAGTCGCGCGCGTGCGCCGCGAACTGGGCTATCCCGGCATGGCGACGCCGTTCGCGCAGCTGGTCGGCACGCTGGCGGTGCTCAACATCGTGACGGGCAAGCGCTACTCGGTGGTGCCGGACGAAGTGATCCAGTACGCAGCCGGTTTCTATGGCGAGCCCGTCGCGCCGATCGACGCCGATGTGCTGGACCGCATCCTGTCGAAACCGCGCGCCAAGGAAATCCTCGCCAGCCCGCCCGAACAGCCCGACCGCGAGGAACTGCATCGCCGCCACGGCACCGGCGGGGATGACGACGAACTGCTTCTGCGCGCGCTAGTGCCGTCCGCCGACATCGACCGCATGCGCCTTTCGGGAGCGCCGCGCCGGGACTATCCGACGCTGTCCTCGCCCGAACTGGATCAGGTGGCCCGGCTGATGAAGGTGGCGAACCTGCCGCTGGTGCAGCTGCGCTCCAGCCAGCTCGAACTCTCGATGCGGCAGTAGAGCAGTCGAGCCGACTGCGTCGGCCAAACTGCTCTACGTTTTTGTTTTACGCGTTTTCCGAGTCATCAGGCCATTTGACCTGATTAGAAAACGCTTTGGCGGGGACTTTTCGCGCGGATGCGGATGATCGACTTCTTCGACCGCGGCGCGCGCATGGGCGCCGACCAAGCCTGCATGATCGAGGGCGAGCGCGTCAGCACGTATGGCGAGGTCAAGGCGCGCAGCGATGCCATCGCCCGCGCTCTGATCGCCGACGGCTTTCCGGCGGGCGGCCACGCGGCGGTGCTGAGCGGCAACAGCGTCCGCGCTTTCGAGGCGATCCTGGGCATCCTGCGCGCCGACGGCGTCTGGGTGATGGCCAACAACCGCGCCTCGCTGGACGAGAACGCCTATCTGCTCGACCTGCTCGATGTGGACACGCTTTTCGTCCATTCCGAAGTGGCGGACCGGGTCGCGCATTTCCGCGAGGCCTGCCCCAACATCCGCCGCTTCGTCGCGCTCAATCGCGCGTTTGCGGAGGCCGACCGCTTTCTTGGCGACATGCTGGTGGAGAGCGACGAACCCGTGCCCCAGCGCCGTTCGGGCGCGGCGGAGGAGCTGGGCTTCCTCGCCAATACCGGCGGCACCACCGGACGCTCCAAGGGGGTGATGCTGTCGAACGGCAACTGGCAGGCGCTGGTGTCCAGCCTCGTCGCCTCGATGCCGATGAAGCGTCCGCCGGTGAACCTCGTTGCCGCGCCGATGACGCATGCGGCGGGGCCGCTCGCGCTTGCCAGCATGGCGCTGGGCGGGACGGTGGTGGTGCTGCCGCGCTTCGATGCGGCCGAAGTGGTAGCGGCTATCGCGCGCCACCGCGTCACCTACATGTTCCTGCCCCCGACCGCGATCTACATGCTGCTGGCGGAGCCGTCCGCGCAGACCGCCGATTTCTCCAGCCTCGAATATATCTCCTACGCCGGGGCGCCGATGTCGCTCGACCGGCTGAAGGAGGCCATCGCGCTTTTCGGCCCGGTGATGAACGCCAGCTTCGGCCAGACCGAGGCGCCGATGTGCGTTACCGCCATGCCGCCGCACGAACATCTCGACGATGCCGGCAACCTCGCGCATCCCGGCTCCTGCGGGCGCGCGAACCTGCTGTCCATCGTCGAGATCATGGATGACGACGGTCGCATCCTCGGCCCCGGAGAGCGTGGCGAGATCGTCGTGCGCGGGCCGCTGGTGATGCAGGGCTACTACAAGAACCCTCAGGCGACCGCCGAAGTCTCCGCCCATGGCTGGCACCATACCGGAGACATTGGTGTGCGTGACGAGCAGGGCTGGTTCTACGTGGTGGACCGCAAGAAGGACATGATCATCTCGGGCGGCTTCAACGTCTACCCCGCCGAAGTGGAGCAGGCGCTGATGGCCGATCCGCAAGTGCAGGACTGCGCCGTGATCGGCGTCCCCGACGACAAGTGGGGCGAGGCCGTCGTCGCCATCGTCGAACCGCGCGGCGGCTGCACCATCGATCTTGAGAGGCTGCTGGCGGAAGCACGCGAGCGGCTCGGCCCGGTCAAGACGCCCAAGCGGGTGGAAGTGATGGCCGCGCTGCCGCGCTCCAACGCGGGCAAGGTGCTGCGCGCCGAACTGCGCAAGCGCCACTGGCAGCCGGTGGGAAGGACGATCTGATGCGCGATGTGGTGATCCTCGGCGTCGGCATGACGCCCTTTGGCCGTCATCTGGACAAGAGCCACGAACAGCTCACGCAAGCCGCGGTGCGTCTGGCGCTGGAGGATGCCGGGCTGGACGGCGCGGCGATCGACATGGCGGTCTATGCCAACGTCATTCAGGGCTTCTTCGCGGGCGAAATGTCCATCCCCGGCGAGTATGCGCTGCGCCCGCTCGGCATTTCCGGCGTGCGCGGGTTCCATGTCGAACAGGCCTGCGCCAGTTCCACGGTTGGCCTGCACCTCGCGGTAGACTACGTGAAGGCGGGCCTTGCCGAAGTGGCGCTCGTCGTCGGTGTGGAGAAGCTCTACAGCGACGATCGCGCCAAGCGCTTCGCCGTGTTCCAGCAGCCGCGCGACATGGTGGAGGCGGCCGCCTATATCGAGCGCATTCGCGATCTCCTCGCCCCCGTCCCGGCGGACAAGGTCGCGGCCAGTCCCAACGTGCTGATGGAAGCCTATGCCGCGCAGGCGCGCCTTCACATGGGCACTTACGGATCGACGCAGGCTCAGATCGCGGCGGTGGCGGCGAAGGATCACTGGCATTCGCAGTTCAACCCGCTGGCGCAGTACCGCGAGGCGATGAGCGTCGAGGAAATCCTCGCCGCGCCGCAAGTCGCCTGGCCGCTGACCAACCCGATGTGCGCGCCCATCAGCGACGGCGCGGCGGCGGCGATCGTCTGCTCGGCGGATTTCGCCAAGCGCTTCTCGGGCAGGCCGATCTGCGTGCTGGCGGCGGAAAACCGCACCGGCAGCGACCGCGCGCCGGACGACTATGCGAACCACGTCACCCGCAAGGTCGCGGCGCTGGCTTACGAGCGCGCCGGGATCGG
Source organism: Novosphingobium resinovorum (assembly GCF_001742225.1). Classification (NCBI taxonomy): domain Bacteria; kingdom Pseudomonadati; phylum Pseudomonadota; class Alphaproteobacteria; order Sphingomonadales; family Sphingomonadaceae; genus Novosphingobium; species Novosphingobium resinovorum. Next base: position 1,291,514 of record NZ_CP017076.1, read on the forward strand.
CCCGCAGGACGTCGATCTCGCCGAAGTCCACGACGCCAGTTCGATCGGCGAGATGATCCAGACCGAAGCGCTCGGCCTGTGTGCACCGGGCGAGGCCGGGCGCGCCGCCGAGCGCGGGGAGACGGCATTGGGCGGCCGCGTTCCGGTGAACGTCTCGGGCGGGCTGGTGTCGAAGGGGCATCCGCTGGCGGCGACGGGGCTGGGGCAGATCCACGAACTCGTCACGCAACTGCGCGGGCAGGCTGGCAAGCGACAGGTCGAAGGCGCGCGCGTGGCCGTGGCGGAGAACTCGGGAGGGTTCTACGGTGTCGAGGATGGCATGTCGGCTGTGACGATCCTCGCGCGGGATTGAGCGATACCTCCGTCATTGCGAGCGTAGCGAAGCAATCCAGACCAGCTTAAGCCGCTCTGGATTGCTTCGCTACGCTCGCAATGACGAATGGGGAAGAGAACACACGAAGTTCCAACCCTGCCATCGTCATTGTGAGGCCCGTAGGGCCGCAGCAATCCAGGGCGTCGTAATACTGCCCGGACCGCCGCGTTCCCCTCACCCAAACAGCGCCTCCAGCCCCGCCTTGGCCGCATGCGCCGTCATGTCGAGCTGCATCGGCGTGATCGAAATCTCCCGGTCCAGCATCGCCTGCAGGTCGTTGCCCGGCGCATGGCCGCCCGCCGGAAGGGCGATCTTCACCCAGTAATACGGGAAGTGCCGCGCATCGACCCGCCGCTCCGGGATGAACGCGCCCGGCGGCCGCTGCCCTTGCGTGGTCACGCGCATGCCGGTCACTTCGTCGGCCGGGCATTCCGGGAAGTTGACGTTCACGAACAGCCCCGGCTTCCAGTCGAAGCGCAGCAGCTTCTCGATCACGTCCCCGGCGAAACGCTCGGCATTGTCCCAGGGCACCGCGTTCGGCGGGCGGAAGCACTGGCTGAGCGCGATCGCCGGAATGCCCAGCAAGGCCCCCTCCATCGCTGCCGCTGCCGTGCCGGAATAGGTAATGTCCTCGGCCAGATTCGGGCCGCGATTGATGCCCGAGATCAGGATGTCTGGCCGCTTGCCCTCGATCAGTTCGTAGATCGCCAGAAGCGCGCAGTCGGTCGGCGTGCCCTTCACCGCGAAGTGTCGCTCGTCGCGCTGCTTCACGCGAATCGGCAGCGTGGTCGAGAACGAGTGCCCCGCGCCCGAACGCTCGTCGTCCGGCGCCACGACCCATACGTCGTCGGTGAACCGGCGCACGATCTTTTCCAGCAGCACAAGGCCGGGCGCGTCGATGCCGTCGTCGTTGACGAGCAATACGCGCGGTGGGGTTCCAGTCATCCATATCCTCCCGATTATTCCCGAGCGAGGGCTACGACAGCCTGCGTGCGCGGTCAAGATCGTCCGACGATTTCATCCAATCATGTTGACAGGGTGATCGGCATGCGGCATCCCTGTGCGCAACAAAGAGGATTGGGAGGGACCGTGGGCTCCGTTAAATTGCCTATCGACGACGTGCTGCACGCAGGTCCGCCGGCGACGCCGCTGGTGGAAGCCGTGCTGGACCTTGTGCGCGAACGCATCCGCGCGCGTTTCGGCGAATCGGGACTGGACTGGGACGCCTTCGCGCTGACCGCCGCCGACGATCTCGTCACGCGTGAGGACATCGAGTCCGTCGAGGCCCGCATCCTCGCCAGCGGCCATCGCTTCGACTGGTCCGCGCGCGTCTCCGTCACCGAGCGGCCCGAAGCGCACAAGCCCGATGGCACCGCTTCGGAAGCCAGTACCGGTTTCACGCATCCCGAGGCGCCCAGCGGCGACGCGGACGGTGATGGCAAGGCCCTGCGCGGCCTTGGCGACAACGTCGTGCGTTATCCCACCGACATCGTCGGCCAGGCGCTTTACGTGCGTTCGAACGAGCGGGTCATGGAACTGCTGTCGAGCGGCGTCCCCACCGGTGCCATCGCCATCATCGACGATTCGGGCGGCACCCTGACCGCGCCGATCATCGACCAGTTCGCGGGCGTGGTCTGCGCCGGGGGCTCGGTCCGCTCGCACCTTGGCATCCTGACGCGCGAGTACAACATCCCCTGCCTGATGAACGCCAAGGTGGCCGGTATCCGCGAAGGCGATCGCATCTCGGTGGAAGTCTCCGCCCCGGCTAAGACGACGGAGGACTATCAAAAGGGCGTCGAGCGCGTCGCGCGGGTCTGGGTGATCGGGGAGGCGGCGTGATGGCGACGACCATGACCGAGCGCGATCTGGTGCTCCATGCGACGGCGATCAAGCGCCATGCGCCGCTGCCCGCCATCGCGCACCTTGCGGGGCTTCCCGAAGCGACGGCACAGGCGGTGATCGCCCAGGCCGTCGCCACCGGCCGCGTGATCGAGGCGCGCGGCGCCTATGCGCTGACGCCGCTTGCCGGCGTGGCGCTCACCGCCCGCTATGCGCGCCACTTCGCGGATGTGCGCGAGGACGCGGCGTTCGTGAGCGCCTACGAGGGTTTCGAGCGGATCAACCGCACGCTCAAGCAGATCATCACCGACTGGCAGACGCTCGACATCGGCGGTGCCAAAGTGGCCAACGACCACAGCGACAAGGCCCACGACGACGCGGTGATAGACCGCCTCGGCGCCCTGCACGAACAGGCCGAGCCGATCCTCGCCAAGCTGGCGGGCCGCCTGCCGCGCCTGCAATACTACGCCGACAAGCTGCTCGCCGCGCTGGAAGCGGCCGAGGACGGCGACCCCGAATGGGTCAGTGATATCCGGCGCGACAGCTACCATACCGTCTGGTTCGAACTGCACGAGGAACTGCTGCGGACCATGGGTCGCGAGCGGGAGGAATGACGATGGCCGACTGGACTCTCCTGCTCGACGGGGCCGATCTGCCCGACCGCGCGCTGATCGGCGGCAAGGCATGGTCGGTGGCGCGCATGGCCGCGCTCGGCCTCGACGTGCCGCCCGCCTTCGTCATCACCACCCGGGCGTGCCTCGCCTATCTGGAGCGCGGCGAAATGCCCGAGGGGCTTGAGGCCGAGATCGCCGCCGGGCTCGACTGGCTGCAACGTCGTACCGGCCGCAGCTTCGGCGCGGGTGCCAAGCGGCTGCTGCTTTCTATCCGATCCGGCGCCGCGATCTCGATGCCCGGCATGATGGACACCGTGCTCAACCTCGGCATCGACGATGACGGCGAGGCGGCACTGGCGGCCGAGACGGGCCTGCCTGCCTTCGCCCGCGATACGCATCGGCGGTTCCTCGAACTCTACAGTTCGATCGTGCTCAGGCAGCCGGTCGAGTTGGAGGCTGCCGAAAGCCCGGCGCAGTGGCGCGCGGCGATCGGCGAGGTTCCGGGCGCGGTGCACGACCAGCTTCTCGGCGCGGTGCGGGCGGTGTTCGACAGCTGGAACACCCGCCGCGCGCGGCGTTACCGCGAACATAACAACATCCCGCACGACATGGGTACGGCGGTGACGGTGCAGGCGATGGTCTTCGGCAACCTCGACGATCTGAGCGGCACCGGCGTCCTGTTCAGCCGCAATCCGCTGCAGGGCGACCCTGCGCCTTATGGCGAATACCTGCCGCGCGCGCAGGGCGAGGACGTGGTTTCGGGCAAATTCACCCCGCTCTCGCTGGGGGCCATGCAGGCGCATGTGCCCGACGCGCACGCCGCGCTCCTAGCCGCCAGCGACATGCTGGAGCGCGAGAACGGCGACGTGCAGGATATCGAGTTCACCGTGCAGTCGGGCAGGCTGTACCTGCTGCAATCCCGCTCGGCCAAGCGCGCCCCGGAGGCTGCGGTGCGGATCGCGGTGGACATGGTGGGCGAGGGGCGGATCGACGCCGCCACCGCGCTCTCCCGCGTCAGCGCCGAGCAGGTCTCGACACTACTGCTGCCGCGTCTCGCCCCCAACGCCGCCGAGGGCGCACAGGTGGTGGCGCAAGGCGAGGGCGCCTGCCCCGGCGTCGCCACCGGCGTGCTGGTGGCCGATTCCGACGAAGCCGAGCGCCGTGCCGCCGCTGGGGAAGCGGTGATCCTGGTGCGCGCCACCACCAGTCCCGACGACGTCCACGGCATGATCGCCGCACGCGCCGTCGTGACCGAGCAGGGCGGCTCCACCTCGCACGCCGCCGTCGTCAGCCGGGCGCTGGGGCGCCCTTGCGTGGTCGGCACCGGCAGCGGCGCCCTGGTGCTGGCGGGGCAGGTGGTCACCGTGGACGGCGCCAGCGGCAAGGTCTTCGCAGGCGCACTCGCAACGCAGGTGCCGCGCGAGGACGAGGACGAGCGCCTCTCCCGCCTGATCGGCTGGGCGCGCGAGCGTTGCCCGATCGAAGTGCTGCGCCCTGAGGACGCCGCCTCCGCCGATGCGGTGGACGTCGATCTGCTGCTGGCCGAAGGCACCCACGAACAGTTGGCGAGCGCGCTGGCGGGCCACGCCGCGGCGCGCGGCAGCGGCCTCGCCAATGCCGAGATCGCGCGCATCGCCCGGCGGGCGGGGATTACGCGCATGATAACCGAGCCGGTGCTGCCGGCCCTTCTGGTCGCGCTGGAGGATTGAGCCGATGACCTCGCCCATTCACGATATCCGCGCTATGCTGCTGCAGTTCGAGCGCTCGCCGCTGAAGGACTTGTACTTCCGCTCGGCCGACTGGTCGCTGTTCCTCGCCCGGCCGGAGGGCGGCGCGAACCCGCTGCTGGCGCTGGAGGCCGGCGCGGCGGAGGCCGTCACTGCGGCCACGATCGCGGGCGTCGCGCAGGCACCGCACCTCGGCCTGTTCGAGCCGTGCTGCGCGGCCGGAGACGCGGTGCAGGTCGGCGACGTGCTCGCCCGCCTCGACGTGCTGGGACGCAAGACCGAGGTGGTCAGCACTGCCGCCGGCGTGGTCAGCGCGGTGCACGCGGCGGCCAACGACCTCGTCGAATATGGCGCCGATCTGGTGGAGATCGCGGCCGCCTGAGGGCTGCATCGAAAGATCGCATAATTCACCACCGGGCGCCGTTTTCTGCGGTGCCGGGTGGATTTTCATGTCCGTGACAAAAAGGTGGCCGGAGCGAGCAAGGCAAGGAGCCGCTCCGGCCAAGGGTCACAGGATGAGAGGAATGCCCCATGACAAGCATTCCTCCGGGCTTGAGGCTTGACGAGAGAGGCAAGCCGCGAAATAAAAGCTAATGCGAAGCAGTCGCATATGCAAGTGAAAAAGGAAGCCCTGTGTATCAGCCCGGCGATCGGCCCCTGGACGACCGGCATTGGAAGCGGCTGAACCGCTTTGCCAACATGGCATTCGCCAAACGCCGCTGGGATGAAGCGGATCGCCTGTACGGAGCGGCGCTTTACGAAGCGAACCGCCTGTTCGAGATTGCGCAGGCGGGCGGTGTGATGCGCTGCGATCCGGCGCCGATGCTGGTAGTCGCGACCACCAATGCTGCCGAAAACTGGATCGTCCTGGGCCGGTGCGAGGATGCGGGCAAAGCGATCGCCGGGCTGTCGCGGCGACTCGTGGAAGTGGTCGACGACATGGAAAGTCCGCCGGATTTCCGCCGACAGTGCCTTGTTCACCTGAAAGGCGCAGTACGGAGCCTGACGTCCGTATTGCCCCGCGCCGGTTGGTCGAGCGATGCAGTTGTCGCTCAGGTGATGGAGGTGCGCAGCGCTGCGCTTCGCGCCATGGACCCGTCATCTCCCCGGTATTGAGAACGGGGTGAAGGCACGGTCGCTTCAATGGACCGATACCGATCCGACGCCTGGGCGCCGGATCGGTATCCAGCCGTATCAGGCCGCCAGTCTGGTTCCCGCGGTCGGGCCGGAGCGGAGCGTGAAGATGTCCTCGATATGGATGAGCACGGCGAATTTCGGCGTCTTCATCCCGGCCGTGTCGGCGAAAGCGACGGCGTTATCGAAGGCATCGCCCTCGGAAAAGACTTCGGGCCGTCCGATGAAACGATAGCCGTCGAGCGCATCGCGATCGATCACCGCGACGGCCATCTTCGATCCGTCGAGGATGTTCTGCAGCGTCTGGCCACCGGTGTTTTCGTTATAGATAAGCGTCTTGTCGTCATAAACGCGAAGCGAGCGCTTGGGGCCGATGTCAGGGAGGCCTTCCTTGCTCACCGTGGACTGGATCGGCAGCTGGACGGCAAGGAATTGCTTCATGGTTTCGTCGAGAAAGCTCATGGCGGGTCATTTCTTTCCGGTTCGAGCGGGATGGCCGACGGCGTGCCGGCGCGTAGGCTCGTAGGGGCTGAGATCGCGCGGATACCGCGCACGTAAACCGTTATATATAATGATTCGCAAATGCAATAATTTGGCAGAATGCGTGTTCGATCCTGATGTCATGACTGCCCTCAGCGCCATTGACGATAGGATATGCAAATCCGGACAAGGACCTCGTACTGTCCGGGCATCGCTTGGAAGAGGCTAGTGAGAATCACTTGCAGTGCCGTTTTCCAGATGCGACTGCTTGTCCGTTCGCCGCGTCCGCAGCGACGTGTGCTCGATATCGTGGGGCGAGACGGAATGGCGCTGGCACTGCCGGAGTACGAGGCCGATAGCGCCGATGGACCGGCGACATGGACTTCCGGCGGCTTGTTCACCGTCGCCTTTCTCGGCGTGACGGCGGGTGTCCAGATGAGCGACCGGGGCCTTCAGTCGATCCTGCTCTCGGCGATCCAGGACAGTTTTCGGGTCGGGGATGCGACGATCGGGGCGCTTCAGGGCCTTGCCGGTGTCCTTGTCGGCAGCGCGGTCGCCGTACCGCTGGCCAGGCTCGCGGATCGCCTGTCGCGCAAGAAAGTGCTGCTCGGCCTGATCGCGGGCTGGACGTGCCTCATGGCCCTGAGCGCACTGGCGCCCGATTTTCCGCTGTTCTTCGTAGGCCGCGCGGCTTCGGGCGTAACCGAGTTCGCGATGATACCGATCGTGTACTCGATGATCCCCGACATCGCGCCGGATCGGCATCGCGTGACGGCCAATCTGTGCTTCGCTGCGCTGATGGCTGCCGGAGCGAGCGCCGGCTTCTACTTCGGCGACGTGATCGTCCAGATGGCCCGACAAACGATACCCCTGGCCATGGAGCCGTGGCGCAAGGCGCTGCTGCTGTTGTCTTTCGCCGGTGCCCCGCTCTTTGCCCTCGGCCTCCTGACTCACGACCCGGCGCGCCAGATCGCGCCGTCGGACCCAGGAGGGAGGTCGGCCGCGCTCGGACCCTTTCTGCGTGAGCGGTGGCAGGCCGTGGGTTTGTTCGTCGGCGTTGCGGGAAGCCTGATGATCGCGGTGCAAGCGCTCAATCCGCTGATTGCGCTGGCGCTGGAGCGACGCTTCGATGCGGACCTCGGCAAGGTCGGCCATGCCATGGGGGTGGTCACGCTCGTGACCTCGATCGGTTGCCTGCCGGTGGCGGGTGTGCTCGACCGGACGCTGCGGAGCCGTTTCGGTCTGGCGGCACGTCCGTTGATCATGGGCGCGGGTGCCTTGTGCGCGGTGCCGTGCTCCGCTTTGTTGATCGTGATAGACAGCGTGGGCGCGGCGCTGTGGGTGGTGGCGTTTTTCCTGTTCGTCACCTGCACCGCGAACGCCCTGGTTCCGACCATGTTGCAGGATCTGACCCCGGCCACGCTACGCGCGCGCAGCTTTGCCATCTGGAGCTTCGTGGTATCGGTGTTCTGCGCGATCGGTCCCCTGGCTGCGGGCGCGTTGTCGGACCTGCTGCTTGGTGGACGTCTGCTGACCGCGATCGCCGTCACGGCGATTCCTGCATTGTTGCTTTCGACTGCCTGCGCTGCGCGCTCGATAGCGACTGCGCGTCGCTTTTTGAAGTCTCAGCCGACATGAAAAAACCGGGGCGCCCATTCGTCTTCGATGAACTGTTCATCGCGAGAGTGCTCCGTGACTTCCCCAATTGGTTCCTTGATGCTTGCGATGTCAGCGATTGCCCTGGCCCTTGCTTCGCCATCGCCCGGATCGCGGGCCGACCCGGGCGATGGCGAAGTGGCAACATTGCGGGCGCTCTATGCCGGGCAGCCCGATAGCTGGCCGCGGCCCTGGCTTGAGCCGGGAGCGCATTTCGCCGAGTTCGGTCCGGTCCCATCCCTGCCTACGCCTCAGGTCCCCGAAGAAATAGCGCTTGGGCAGAGACTGTTCGAAGAGCCGAGGCTTTCCGGATCGCGGCAGATCGCCTGCGCATCCTGCCACAATGCAGAGCTTGGTTTCACCGATGGCCTGCGCACCTCATTCGGGCATGATCGCAAGCGCGGGCGGAGGAACGCATCATCGCTCATTGCCGCTGCATGGACTCATGGACTGTTCTGGGACGGGAGGGAGGCGACCCTTGAAGGCCAGGTCCTGGGACCGCTCTCCGATCCTCTCGAAATGGCTGGAAGCCGCAAGCGGATCGAGCGATGGATCAATCGCGAGGCCAGCTATCGCGACGCTTTTGCCGAACGGATCGGCGCGCGCCGCATCAGGCTCGGCGACATTGCCGGAATGATCGCCGCCTACGAACGCAGCCTGACCCCGCCGCGCAATCGCTGGGACCGCGTGTTCACCCAAGGGGTTTCGGCGTTCAGCGACCAGCAGTTGCGGGGGCTTCACCTGTTCCGCACCAAGGCGGGCTGCGCGAACTGCCACAGCGGCCCGCTGCTGACTGACAACCGGTTCCATAATCTGGGGCTGAGCTTCTACGGCACCGAGCGCCAGGACCTGGGGCGCTGGAATGTCACAGGGCGTCCCGAGGACGTCGGCGCGTTCCGCACGCCGACGCTGCGCGGACTGATCCATACGCGGCCCTACATGCACAACGGCTTCTTCCCGTTTCTCGAGCCGGTCGTGATGTTCTATTCCGGCGGCGGCGGTCCTAACGACGCGGTGCAGGCGCCCGGCGAGGCCGCGCCGCCGCCACAGGCCGACCCCCTGCTCAAACCCCGCGATCTTACGCGCGAGGAGCGTGAGGCGCTGGTCGCATTCCTGCAGGCGCTGTAAGCTTCAACGCGGCAGCATGAACTCGACGGGGACCACGAGGTCCAGGGTTTCTCCGCCGCGCTCCTTCGGCGGTTCGGGCAGCGGGTCCGCACGGTGCGGCAGCGCAAGGGCCTCGCGGTCGAGCGCCGAACTGCCCGATACTTGTGCCAATGCCACCGCAAGCACACGGCCCCGGCGGTCCATGGTGATGCGCACCCACGCAACGCCCTGCTCGCGCCGCGCGCGGGCTGTCGCCGGGTAGCGCTTGCGGCTGGCAAGCCGGGCGAGGACGCGGCCCTCCCAGCTGTCGGGTGCGTTGGAGGATACGGTGACGGCGGGCGGCACCTCGATCGCCTTGGGCGCTGCGGCCTCCGCCTGTGCGGGGCGGGGTTGCGGTGCATCGACGGGGCGCGCCGCTGGCAAGGATGGCGCCAGGGCGATCGCCGCCTGCGGCACTTCGATCCGCTGGGGCACCGGCGGCACCGGGTCCTGCTGCTCCACTGGCTCCGGGGCATCCTTGGGTGTTTCCTGCTCGGGCTGCGGCGGGGATGCAGGCGCGGCAAGATCGATCACCGTCAGCGGAGCACGCAGCGGCGGCGGGGCCGCCGCGAAAGACCAGCCGACGAGCAACGCTCCCCCCGCACAAACGTGCAGGAGGAGCGTGATCGACAGGCCGCGCAGGCGGTCAGCCGGGGATTGGCGATAGGCCATCGCCCCGATCAGAAATCGATGGCGAGCGACGCGCGGATCGAGCGCGGCGCACCCATCGTCAGCACCCCGCGCGACGCCGCCGCCCAGTAATTGCGATCGAACAGGTTGTCTGCGGTCAGGCGGACCTGCATCGGCCGTCCTGCCGCCTCGAAGGCATAGCGGATACCGGCATCTACGCGGGTCCAGGCCGGGATGCTGCGCGCGTTGGTGGTCGTGAGGTCGATGTACTCGCGGCTGGTGTAGACGACGCGGCCGGTCACGGTCAGGCCCGGCACCATCGCCACGTCCCATTCGGCGCCGAGGTTGGCGTTGAACTCCGGCGAACCGCGTGCGCGGCGTCCGTCGTTGAGCCCGCCCTCGGTCTTCGTCATCTCCGCGTCGAGGTACATCACGCCGCCGAGCAGCCGCAGGTGGTCGAAGGGCTGGCCGAACAGGTTCAGCTCGATGCCGCGATTGCGCTGCAGGCCGTCGTATTCGAGCGTTGGCGAACCGCCGGTGGTGCTGGCCACTTCGACCGCGCTCGGCACCGCGATCTGGAACACGTCGGCGGTGACGGTGAACGTGCCGAGATCATACTTCACACCGGCTTCGTACTGGTCGGTGACGAAGGGCATGAAGATGTCGCCGGCATTGGCGTAGTAGCTGCTGGCGATGCCGCCCGGATTGAGCGATTCGATGTAGCTGGCGTAGACCGAGAGGTTCTCCACCGGCTTCACCACCAGCCCGACCGAAGGCGACACCCGGTTGCGATTATAGCGCCGGGTCAGGTCACCGGCGGTCGAGAAGGTCTTCTGCCCCACCTTCTGCCGCCGCGCGCCGACCATCAGCACGACACGGTCATCGGCCATGCTCATGATGTCGGCGACGGCCTGCCCCTCGTAGTCGTACTGGGACGTCAGGCGCCCGGCATCCTTGCTCAAGGCGCTGGTATCGGGCGCCGGGTAATAGATCGGGGTGTAGATGTTCGAGGCCGCGCAACCGGTGGTGCAGTTCGCGATGTAGTAGTTCAGCTGGCCGCGCTTTGCATTGTTGGCCGAGGCGATCACCGAAAGGCTGTGCGAGACCGGCCCGGTATCGAACTTGCCCTTGATCGAGCCCTCATAGCTCTCGTTTCGGCTGCGCGCCGGGATCCAGTAGGGAAAGCCGCTCTTGGTGCCGTCCACGTTGGTGATGCTGTCGATCACCTGGATGTAGAGTTCATCCGACTGGTTGCGGCTATAGGCGGCAGCGGCCGTCCAGCCGGGCGCGAAGTCGTATTCGATGCGGCCGATGGCGTAGTCGTTCTGGCCGTCCCAGAACTCCCACTTCTGCTTGGAGTTGGTCCGCGCATCGGGCGCCTTGGGCACGGCCACGCGCGAGCCGATACGGGTGCTGCTCCAGCCGCCCTTGAGCAGGCGGTCCTGATGGCCGAGGTCGATCGTCACGCGCAAGTCGTCGCTGCGGTAGTCGAGCCCGGCGGCGAGCATGGCCGAGCGGTTGTTCGTGTAGTCGACGTCGGTGGCACCGTCGCGGTAGACCGCGTTGACGCGCACGCCGAAGCCCTTGTTCACGCCGAACCGACGCGACACGTCGAGATTGGCGCCGAACTGGCTTTCCGAGGCATATGTCGCCGTCACGCGGTTGAGCGGCGCATCACCGGCCCGCTTGAGTACGTAGTTGATCGAGCCGCCATAGGACGAGCCCCAGGGGCTGACGCCGTTGAGCATCGCGCTCGGCCCCTTGTGGACTTCGACCCGCTCGACCGCCTCGATCATCGTCCCGCGCGTGTCGGAAGCGCCGAACATGCCGTTGACGAGCACTTCGCGCCCCGTCAGCTCGAAACCGCGCATGATGACCGTGGTGGTCTCGCCGTCGCGCGCGCCGCTTGCGCGGATCGAGGGATCGTTGTCGAGCACGTCGAGCAGGCTGCGGCTGTTCTGGTTCTCGATCAGTTGGCTGGTGTAGTTGGTGACGTTGAACGGCGTGTCCATCACGCTGACATTGCCCAGCAGGGCAAGCTGTCCGCCCGTTGCGACTTGGCCGCCTGCATAGGCTGGGGGAAGATCAGGTGATCCCGCGTAAGTACCTGCGCCGTCCATGGAGGCGGCCTCGACACGCACCGATCCCAGTTGGACGGCGCCGTCCGCGCCCCTCGGCGCCGCGATGAGCACGACGGCATTGCCCGCCATGCGCCAGGTGATACCGGTGCCGTACAGCATGTGGCTGAGCGCCGTGAGCGCGGGCATCTCGCTCTGGATCGCCTGGCTGCGCACGCCGTTTACGAGCGTGGCGTCCGCCGTGACCTGCAGCCCCGATTGCCGCCCGAACATGTTGATCGCGCTCGCAAGCGGCTGCGCGGGAATATCGAAGCGTGTGCCTGCCGACTGCGATGCTTCCTGTGCCTGCACCGGCGCGGCGAGCGCGATCATGCTCGTCCCTAACGCAGCCGCCAACAGCGCAAGGCGCAGGCCATCACGGCGGGGACGCAGCCCGCCACGCGATTTGATTGTCATAGGATACCCCCAGATTGATCCGAACTTGCAATTGCGTTGCAATCGCGAAGTAGACGGAGGGGGCGCCGGAATTTTTCACGCCGTTCGAGAATTTTTTCGCACATCATGCGAAAAGGCGCAGTCAGCGCGCCCGAATGATCGTCAGGTAGGGGGTGACGCGGGTGATCGAACCACCGGCAGGCTCGACGATCGCGGCAAGCGCTGCTGCCGGTCTGCGAGCATCATACAGACCCGTGATGCGGCGGGCGGCCAGCGCCTTGTCGGCAAGGACGATCCAGCCTTTGTCATAGCGCCGCATTTCCTCGACGACCTCTCCGACCGTCGCATTTTCGGCGAAGAGATAGCCATCGCGCCATCCCGCGAGCGAAGCGACCGGCACCTTGTCCTCGCGCATCGCGCCGCTTGCATTGTCGACAAGGACGCGGTCGCCGGGAAGCAGGTCCTCGCTGTTGCCGCTCGCGCTGACGCGCACATGCCCTCTGGCGACACCGACCTGCGTTTGCTCCCGGCTGGAGCGGACCTCGAATGCCGTGCCCAGCACACGTGTTTCGGTGCGTCCGCTGGCGACGACGAAGGGATGGGCGGGATCGCGCGCCACATCGAACCATGCCTCGCCCGCGACCAGTCGGACACGCCGCTCATTGCCGGTCAGGTCCACGTCTATCGCGCTGCGTGCGCCAAGCGTCACCCGCGTCCCGTCCGGCAATTGCACGTCGCGCAGTTGGCCGGTGCCGGTGGCATAGTCGGCGCTCAGCCTGAGCAGCAGCGACGGCGAGATCGCAAGCGCCAGTGCGACCGAGGCCGCCAGTGCGCCGAGCGAGGCCATGACCCGGCGATAAGTCGGTTGCGATCGCGCCCGCGGGGTAAAGGGCAGTACCGTCGCCGTAGAAGACGGCGCCCGCTGCGCCCGCTCCACATCGCCAAGCACGGCCCAGGCCTTGCGCGCCTGCGTCCATGCCTGCCGATGCTCGGGCGTTTCATCCAGCCACGCCTCGATGCGCTCGCGCAGCGCCGTGTCTTCCGGCGCGGCTTGCGCGTCGAGGAGATAGCCGACGGCAGCGTCCATCGTCTCCTTCGAAAGCGGGGCGGGGTTCATGGTGTCTGCCTTGCTGCTGCGCCGATGCTCCGGCAACCTGCATGACGGTCGAGGCTCACGCATTTTTCACGCGTGCCGCATTTTTTTCGGCATGAAGGAGCATGGCTCATGCCTCGTGCTCCCCGATCGCCATGGCTATCCGGCTGAGCGCCTCCCTGACGAGGCGATGCACGGTCGCGACCGAGACCGATAATCTGTCGGCGATCTCCTGAAGCGTGTATCCTTCGAACCTGTTCATCTCGAGAGCGAGGCGCATGCGCGGCTCCATGTCCCTAAGGACCTTCTCGATCCTGTCGATCAGTTGTCCTCTGGCGGCCTCGTCTTCGGGGCTGGCGGTTTCCGTGGGCAGCATCCACCACTGCGGGACTTCCTCTTCGCGCCGTTCGATCTTCTCGCGCCGCACCTTGTCGAGCGCGATGTTGCGTACGATGCGGTAGAGATAGGACAGCGGGCTGCGGATATTCTGCCGAGCGGCATTGCCGTCGGCCGCCGCAAGCCTGAGAAATGCCTCCTGCACGACATCCTCCGCCTCGGACCGATCGCGCACGATCGGCCGCGCATAGCTCACGAGAGCAACGCGGTGGCGGATCAGGTCGTCCAAGCAGGGTCTCGGGTGAAGTTGACGGAATGAGGGCCGCTAACATGATTGCGAATCATTCGCAATTATTTGTCGCGCGGCCCGGTATCCCGTCCACAGGCACGGCAATGGTTTCAGGCGAGCGTCGTCTCGATCGGCAATCCGCCCTTGAGGGTGAGCGTTACCGGCGTACGCTCGGCGATGTCGGCGAGACGGGCTTTCTGGTTCTCGTCCAGCCCGATGATCGCCAGCCGGCGCTCGATATGCATGCCGTCCTTGCCGCCTCCCAGATGCAGTTCGACGTCGAGCGACTGCAACGGCCAGCCCTTGCGCGCCGCGTACATCTTTAGCGTGATCGCGGTGCACGCGCCCAGACTGGCAAGCAGCAGGTCGTAGGGGGCCGGGCCTGCGCCTTGTCCGCCCAGAGCCTCAGGCTCGTCCGCCGTGATCGCGTGGCCGCCGACGACGATCTCGGTGCGCCAAGGGGTATCGCCGATATGTGCGGTTCCATGTGCCATCGTTGTTCTCCTCAAGCCGGAAGCGGGATGAATTCGTGCTCGCCGGGCACCGGGGCAAACCGCTGTTCGCGCCAGTCCTCCTTGGCCTGCTCGATGCGATCGGCGGAGGACGAGACGAAATTCCAGAAGATATGGCGCTTTTCGGGAAGGGGCTCGCCGCCCAGCAGCATCAGTCGGGCAGGGCCGCTGGCGCGCAGCACGAGTTCGGCATCGGGCTTGAACACGACCAATTGGCCCGCCGCGAAAGTGCCGGTCTGGCCTTCGACTTCGACCGCGCCTGAAACGACGTAGATCGCGCGCTCGATATGCTCGGCCTTGACGCGGTAGCGTGCTCCGTCCTGCATGGCGATGTCGGCATAGACCATGTCGGACCAGGTCTTCAACGGCGAGGTCATACCGTCCGAACTGCCCGCGATCAGGGTCAGGCGGGTTCCCGCATCTTCCGTGAACGGGATTTCGTGCGCCTTGTGGTGCGAGAAGGCGGGAGCCGTCTCCTCCGCTTCCTTCGGCAGGGCCACCCAGGTCTGCAGGCCGAACAGCTTGCCGCCGCTGGCGCGGTTTTCCGCGGACGTGCGCTCGGAGTGAACGATACCGCTGCCCGCGGTCATCCAGTTCACCTCGCCGGGGCGGATCGCCTGCAGCGAGCCGACCGAGTCGCGATGTAGGATTTCGCCTTCGATCAGGTACGTCACGGTCGAAAGACCGATGTGCGGGTGCGGACGGACATCCAGACCCTCACCGCTGCGGAACACCGCCTCGCCCATCTGGTCGAAGAAGATGAACGGGCCGACCATCCGGCGCTGCGCGCTGGGCAAAGCGCGGCGGACCTGGAAACCGTCACCCAGGTCGCGCACCGGCGGCAGGATGACTTGCTCGACGCCTTCGATATCGAGTTCCGGCGCGAGTGAAGTCTGAATCGTCATGGGGTCGGTCCTTGATCGCGGTTGGGGGGCGGGGGGCTGCCCTTTCCACTTCAGATACCCTGATCAGGGAATTCCATTCAGGCGAAAAATATAGCACGGAACGTTCGAATATCTCGAAAAGCCTGTGCCTATAACCAAATGCTATGAATGACGGCTCCGCAGGTGCTTAAAGTCGCCCTTCGCTGCGCAGATATGGGATGGACCCTATCCAGCGGAGCCTTCGATGCATAACGCCATTGCCACCGTGTCGCTGCGCGGCACTCTCGAGGAAAAGCTGGCCGCCGCCGCGCAGGCCGGTTTCCAGAGCGTCGAGATATTCGAGAACGACCTGATCGGTTCGGCGCTGCGGCCCCAGCAAGTGCGCAGGCTGATGGAAGACGCGGGGCTTTCCTGCTCGCTCTACCAGCCGTTCCGCGATTTCGAAGGCATGCCCGGAGACTTGCGGCAGCGCGCGCTCGACCGGGCGGAGCGCAAGTTCGACGTGATGGAAGCGCTGGGCACGGACCGCATCCTGGTATGCTCGAACTGTTCGCCCGCATCGCTGGGCGACCGCCAGCGCATCGTCGACGACTTCCGTGACCTTGGCGAGCGCGCCGCGAAGCGCGGCATCCGCGTCGGCTACGAGGCGCTGGCCTGGGGGCGGCACGTCAACGATCACCGCGACGTCTGGTCGATCGTCAAGGCGGTGGACCACCCGGCGATCGGCATCATCCTCGACAGCTTCCACTCGCTGTCGCGCGGGATTCCCAGCGAAAGCATCCGTGAGATCGCAGGCGACAAGATCGTCTACGTCCAGCTTGCCGATGCGCCGCTGCTGGATATGGACCTGCTGTACTGGAGCCGCCATTTCCGCAACCTGCCCGGACAGGGCGGCTTCGATCTGGCGCGCTACGTGGCCGAGATCCTGCGCACCGGCTACGACGGCCCGCTGTCGCTGGAGATCTTCAACGACCGCTTCCGTTCGATCTCCACGAAACTGATCGCCGAGGACGGGCACCGCTCGCTCGAATACGTCCGCGACGCCGCGCTGCGCGTGCTGGGCGAGCCGACCGCGATGCCCGCCCCGCAGGCGCCGCTGCGTGCGGAGTTCGTCGAGTTCACCGCAGGTACGAACGACGTGGCGCGGCTGGGCGATACGCTCGAGACGCTCGGCTTCGCGCGGACCGCCACGCATCGCACCAAGAAGGTCACGCGCTGGCGGCAGGGCGAAGTCAACTTGGTGGTCAATGCGGAGCCGCGCGGTTTTGCGCAGTCGTACCGGATCGTTCACGGTACTTCGATCTGCGCGATCGGGGTGCGGGTGAACGATGCGCAGGCGGTGATGGACCGCGCCGCCGCGCTCGGCATTCGCGCCTATCGGCCCGAGGGTCGTCCTGGTCGCATGGCGATGCCCGCACTGCGCGGCGTCGGCGGTAGCCTGGTCTATCTCGTCGAGGATGCCGGCGCTGAAGCGCTGTGGGCGCGCGAGTTCGAGCCGGTCGAAAACACCGAGGTGTCCGGCGATGCGGGGGTGCGCGGCATCGACCATCTCGCCGCCGTCGTCCACAACGACGAATTCCTGTCGTGGCAACTCTACTGGCGCGCGCTGTTCGGGCTGGAGGGGCGCGACGCGCAGGACGTGATCGACCCGGCGGGCCTCGTGCACAGTCAGGCGCTGCAGTCGCCCGACGGCGCCTTCCGCCTCACGCTCAACGCATCGGACGCGCGCGAGACCCTGTCCTCGCGGTTCCTCGCGCAGGGCTTGGGAGGCGGTTTCCAGCATGTCGCACTGACCAGCGAGGACATGGTCGCCACGGCGCGGGCGCTTCAGGCACGCGGTGCCGCGATGCTCGACGTGCCCGCCAACTACTATGACGATCTGGCCGCCCGCTTCGGGCTGGCGGACGATGTGGTCGCGGCGATGGCGGAGGCGCATATGCTTTACGACGAGGATTTCGAGGGCAATTCCTATCGGCAGCTTTACAGCCGCGCGTTCGACAAGCTGTTCTTCTTCGAATTCGTGGAACGGGCGGCGGCCTATGTCGGTTACGGCGCTGCGAATGCCGGGGTGCGGCTGGCCGCGCAGAACCGCTATCGCGGGGCGACGGTCGGGGCGGAGTGAGCCTTCTGCACTGACACAGCAAAACCCCGGGGCAGCGTCAGGCTGCTCCGGGGTTTTGCTTTTTCGTCTCCGGTTGGCGAACCTGGAGTACGATGACATCAGATTGTTGCTCGTCATTGCGAGCGCAGCGAAGCAATCCAGGGCCGCTCGAACCGCCCTGGATTGCTTCGCTGCGCTCGCAATGACGGCTATTTTGGCATGCGGATCAGTGAGACGCACAGGCCCGCGAGCACCACCGGCACCGCGAAGATCGCGAAGATGACGGGCAGCGAAACCTTCTCGGCCAGCAGGAAGCCGCCCAGCATCGGGCCGATCACCGCGCCGATGCGGCCCACGCCCATCGCCCAGCCGAGCCCGGTGCTGCGCGCTTCGGCGGGGTAAAGGCTGGTCGCCAGAGGATAGCAGCCATTGAAGCCGCCCTGCACGAAGACGCCGATGAGGAAGGCGGTCAGAAGCGTTGCCGCCAGCGGCATGGCGACGGAACCGAATACCACCAGCGCACCTGCCGCCAGCACCATGTAGCCCAGGATCAGGCGGCGCAGATCGACGCGCATGGCCACATAGCTGAGCGAGGAGATGCCGATGAAGGCGCCGATGTTGTAGATCGCTCCGGCATAGATCGCATCCTTGGCCGGAAGGCCGGCCTCGACGGCGAGCTTGGGAATCCAGCTGATGACGAAGTAGAGCGTCATGAAGCTGAAGGTGATCGCCAGCCACAGCAGCATCGTGCTGGCCGCGCGGCCCTCGCCGAGCAGGCCGCGCAGGCCGACACGCTCGGCCTGGGCCTCGGCTCGCTCGGGAAGGCGCTCGAGCGGGGCGCGGCCGATGGCGACGAGCAGGCGATTGGCCCGCTGCAGCGCGTTGGCGGGCTGGCGGGTGAGCAGGAAGTCCACCGATTCGGGCAGGAAGGCGAAGACCAGCGGGATCGAGATCAGGCACAGCGTCGCCGCGCCCAGCAGCATCGCCTGCCAGCCGTGCGCCTCGATGTGCTGCGCGACGAGGAACCCCGTCAGGGTCGCGCCGACCGGGTAGCCTGCCTGCAGGAAGCCGACCGCGAAGGTGCGATGGCGCGCGGGTGCATACTCGGCGGTCAGCGCCGCCATGCTGGCGAGGACGGTGCCGATGCCGATGCCGACGATGAAGCGGGTGATGAGCAGTTCGGTCACCGATGTCGCGAGGCCAGAGCCGAACATCGCCGTCGCCATCATGATCAGCGAGGCGAGGATCAGCTTGCGGCGTCCGAACCTGTCGGCAAGCGGGGCGACCAGCAGGCCGCCGGCGGCCATTCCCGCAAGGCTGGCACTGAAGACGACGCCGAGGTTTTCCGGGCTGATGCGCCAGTCCGCCGACAGTGCCGGGGCGATGTAGGACAGGATCAGCACGTCCATCCCGTCGAGCATATTCAGCAGGAAGCAGATCGCCACGATCAGCACCTGACGGGCCGACCAGTTGTCTTCCCCATGCGTTACCTTGGCGTCGGCGGGCTGGCCGTTCACGGTGACGTAGGGACGCACGGACACCGATCCTGCGGCGGAATAACTGGCCATGGTAACGCCCTTCTCCATCCTCTTCGCGGCGCTTGCTTTGCGCCTGTGCCCGCCCGGTCTTGGAATACGTCCGGCTGTCGTGGCGGTCCTTAACGGATCATGTCGTAACGGCAACGGCGCAATTCTCGCAGTGCACGCAATGATGTTCGGCATGCCGTTATGTTATGGATGAGAATGCGCTGCCGATCGCGGAAGGGCTATGAGAATGTTGCGCGCGATCTCCTCGAACGTCTCCCCTACCAGCGTTCGCGCGATTTCTAGGTTGCGGCTGACGTAGACGGGCAGGGTGCCCGGTTGCTCGAATTCCAGGAAGCGCACGGAATCGGCATGGGCCTGCATCGCCGTGAAGCTGTCCACCAGCGCGACGCCCATGCCGTTGGCGACGAAGGCCACCGCGGTCTCCGCAAAGCGCACGTAAGTCGCGACGTCCAGTTCCTCGCCCGCTTCCTCGTACATGCGGGCGATGATCTGCCCGTGCGGCGTTTCCTTGCGGAAGGACTGGATTCGCTCTCCCTGGATATCGGCGAGGGTGATGCGGGGGCGGTCCGCGAGGTGGTGCCCGGCGGGCACCGCGCAGACCATGCGGCCGGTGCCGATCCGGCTCGACAGCACGTTGGGATGATCGATCGGAAACACCGTCAGTGCATAGTCGCCGCGCTGCAGGGCCAGCCAGTCCACCGCCTGCTCCACCGAAAGGATATCGAACTGGATGGTGACTTCGGGATAATTCCCGGTCAGCCGCGAGAGCATCTGGGGCACCACCGAATGGCCCAGCGACGGCGATGCGCCGACCCGGAACGTGCGATCGACGCCCTTGGCCAGTCGCTGCACCACGTATTCGAGATCGCTGAAGCCCTTGAAAACGTGTTCCACTTCCTGAAACAGAGCCTGCGCCTCGGGCGTCGGCAGAAGGCGGCCGCGCGTGCGGTCGAACAGGCGAAAGCGCAGCTTGTCTTCCATGTGCCCGATCATGCGGCTGAGGCCGGGCTGCGACGTGCCCAGCATGCGCGCCGCGCCGCTCACCGTCTTGGTGATCATGACGGCGTGAAATATCTCGATCTGCCGGATCGTCAACATGCGCCAGCCTAGCCGATCGCAGGACGAGGCGACAAGCGATCTTGCCGCGCGCCGGGGCAGGTCAGGTTCATGGGCAAAGCACTCCTCGCGGCCTGCCCGGCCACACAAAAAAACGATGGCCGGGAGACTTCCATTATGAACGTGTACCATTTAGTACACAGCTATCCCGACCACAAGATCGGGCCGAAACACTCGCGGAGAATGAATATGCCTTTGATGCAGCGCCGACAGGCTCTCGCCCTCGGGGCCGTGGCGGGTATCCTGCCGACTATCGGTGCCAGTGCTGTGGCCGCCACGCCCGCCTCCACTTCCGGGACGAAGGTGCCGGTTCGCACCCGTCCCATCGTGATTCGCGATGTCGAGATCGGCGCGGGGCGGACGAAGACGATCGTGTCGCTGATCGAGATGACGCCGGATGCGGTGCTCTCCCGCGCGCGCCTGCTGGGCAGCATGGGCGAAGTCGATGTCGTCGAATACCGTATCGACTTCCTGGATCGGGCGCTCGACCCGCAGGTGGTCGCCGCGACCATGCGACCCGTGGCCGACGCTATCAAGGGCAAGCCGCTGGTAGTGACGTTCCGGACCAAGGCGGAAGGCGGCCAGAAGGCCATCGCGCCCGCGCAATACGCGGCGGTCTATCAGGCGATCCTGCAGACCGGCGCGGGCGATCTGTTCGATATCGAAGCGGCGCTGCTATCCGATCCGGCCGTCGCCGCGCTCAGGACGAGCGTGCAGGCGGCGGGGCGAAAAGTGATCCTCTCCCACCACGATTTCGCGGTGACCCCCTCGGTGGAGTTGATGGTCGGGCTCCTGCGCCAACAGCAGGCGCTGGGCGCGGATATCTGCAAGCTCGCAGTGATGCCGCACGATACCGGCGACCTGCTTCGCCTGCTGGAAGCGACCTGGATCATGCGCCGCGATCATGGCGACCGTCCGCTGGTGACGATGGCGATGGGCGGCATCGGCGCGGTGTCCCGTCTGGCGGGCGAAGCCTTTGGTTCCGCGCTCAGCTTCGGGGCGCTTGGTGATCCCTCGGCGCCGGGTCAGGTCAAGGTCGCCCAGTTGCGCGATACCCTGGCGATCGTGCACGACGCTATCGCGGGATAAAGATGCGTGCCTTGATGCCGCCCTCGTTCCGGTTGGTAATCTGCACGAAGCCGCCGTGCGCAGCAGCGATGGCGTTGGCGATGCTCAGGCCCAGCCCGAAGCCTCCGGTGACCGAACTGCGGGAGTGTTCGAGCCGATAGAATGGTTCGAACACCTGGGCAATTTCGGCTTCCGGGATGCCAGGCCCATCGTCGGTCACGATGATCTCCAGGGCCTTGTCGGAATCCGAAATCGCGATATCGGCCCGCCCGCCGTAACGTACCGCATTCTCGACTATGTTCTGGATGCAGCGCTGAAGGCTCAACCGGAAGCAGGACAGCGGCGCGGCCGCCTTGCCGGTAACGGTGACGGTGGCGCCGGTCTCCCGCATGTTCTGGGCCAGAACCATCACGAGGCTGTTCACGTCGACCGTCGATCTGATCCCTTCGGGTTCACCGCTTTGCATGAACGTCAGCGTGTCGTCGATCATGGCTTCCATGTCTGCCAGTTCGGAGCGGAATTTCTCGCGTTGAGATTCGTCTGCCAGCATCTCCGTGCGCAGGCGCAGGCGCGTTATCGGCGAGCGCAGGTCATGGGACACCGCCGCCAGAAAGCGCGAGCGTTCCGCCAGCATCTCCACGAGCCGGGACTGCATCCGGTTGAACGCTTCTGCCGCGCGGCGCACCTCGACCGGTCCCTGGGTGTCGAGCGGCGGGCTGTTGATGTTCTTGCCCAGAGCTTCGGCGGCGAGCGTCATGCGGGCGAGGGGCTGCATCGCGATGCGCACCGCGAACAGCGCGATCAGTACGACGATCAGGATACGCACCAGGTAGATGCGCAGGAAATAGTCCGCGATCGTGCCGAGGCGATGCGTGTCGGCGCCGTTTTCTCCTTCGACGCCGCGTACTTGCAGCCACACCGGCCTGCCGGGGACGTGAACGACTATGCTGTAGCGCACCGATGGCGCCCGCGCATCGAGCATCGACCATGTCCCCGCGGTCTGCCCCTCATCGCCGAGCAGTTCCATTTCCTGTACCCAGACGTAGAGGGGGCGACCGTAACGGGCCTGCGCGACGTTTTGGATCAGGCGCTCGGTCTGGGAACGCTGGTGCGGCGGGGGCAAGTCGGCGGGCGGCGCGGTCAGCACCGTGGGCTGGAAAGCGGGACCGGCGATGCGCGCGGCCGTCCTCACGCGCTCCGCCTCGGGCTGCGCCTCGAACAGCTTCATCGTATCCGCCACTTGTACGCCGAGGACCCGCAAGGGTAGGTCGATCAGTTCGCTGTGCCGCCGATCGAACCAGATCGTGCTGGTCAGCGCCTGCGCCGCCAACAGTCCGGCGATCAGGATGCAGGCCATGCGGCCCGACAGCGAGTGCGGCCAGCGCCATGGAGCCCAGCGCATCACCCCTCGACGACCACATCGACCGCCAGTGCATAACCACCGTTGCGCACGGTCCGGATGATGCGGGGGCTGCGCACGTCCTCTCCCAGCATCTGGCGCAGGCGGCTGATGCACACGTCGACCGAACGGTCCAGCGGATCGCGCTCCTTGCCGTAGACCTGCGCCGCCAGATAATCGCGGCTGAGGGTGCGGTGCGGGTGGCTGAGCAGCAAGCGAAGCATCAGGTAATCCGATCCGCCCAGTTGCGCGGCATCGCCATCGGGTGCAGTCAGCCGATTGCGCCGGGTATCGAGCCGCCATCCGGCGAACTGCAGCAGGCCGACTTCGTCCACCTGGTTGTCCGGCGGGAACTGGCGGGTGCGGCGCAGCACGACTTTGATGCGCGCCAGCAGTTCGCGCGGGTCGAAGGGCTTGGGCATGTAATCGTCCGCGCCCATCTCCAGCCCGATGATCCGGTCGATCAGCGCGCCGCGCGCGGTCAGCATGATGACGGGCACGCGGGCGCGGTCGCCGATCATCCTGCATAGGGCCAGCCCGTCCACGCCCGGCATCATCAGGTCGAGGACGATCAGGTCGGCGCGGTTGTGCTCAAGCCAATGCCACATCGCTGCACCGTCCTGCGCCGCATGGGCCACCATGCCCGCGCCGTTGAGATACTCGCACAGCAACTCGCGAATGCCGGGATCGTCATCGACTACGAGGATTCTGTCGCTCATCGGCTGTCTGCCCGATCCGCCGGGCCGGCGCTCGCCGATATCCACGTCCTGCAATTATGTAACGAAATGAAATAGGCCTTCATTGATTACATTCCATGACATAACATTATGAAATAATACAAAAATATACCCGTGTCGCAGTATACCTGCTGTTGCCACCTGATAGGGGCGCTGTCGATTGCGAATGCATCGCATTATATCAGGGGTGAGCCATGAAGAAAGTTTCGTCCGGCACCGTCCGCCGGATTTCCACCACGCACATCGCATCGCTGGGCATGCTCGGCATGTTGAGTGTTCCGGCCGAGGCGCAGACTGCGGAAGAGCCGGTTTCGCTGGGCTCGGTGCGGGTGGAAGCGCCGATGATCGTCAACGGGCGCAAGCCGGAGAAGGTGCAGTCTCCCAAGATGACGCAGCCGCTGCGCGATACGCCGCAGAGCGTGAGCGTCATCACCGGCGAGACCATGAAGGAGCAAAACGCGCTCAGCCTGCAGGACGTGCTCAAGAACGTCGCCGGCATCACCTTTACCTCGGGCGAGGGCAATCTGGGCTGGGGCGACTTCTTCACGATCCGGGGCTTCTCCTCCGAGCAGAGCGTGACGGTGGACGGCGTGCGCGACGGGGGCATGTCGAGCCGTACCGACATCTTCAACATGCAGCAGGCCGAAGTCTTCAAGGGCACCGGCTCGGTCGAATCCGGGGTCTCGGCGGTCGGCGGCAGCGTCAACCTGGTGAGCAAGGAAGCACAGGCGGAGGATTTCTATCGCGGATCGTTCGGCCTCGGCAGCCAGAACTATCGCCGCGCCACGGTGGACGTGAACCAGAAGCTGACCGATACGACGGCGGTGCGCGTCAACCTCATGTCGCATTACAACCAGGTCGCGCGTCGCAACGAGGTGGACTACGAGCGCTACGGCGCCGCCGTGTCGCTGGCGACGGGCCTCGGCACGTCCACTCGCCTGTACCTCGACGGCCTACACCAGCGTGACGACAATACCCCCGATGGCGGCCTGCCGATTCAGCGCGGCACCGGCGGCCAGCGGATGCCGGGCGTGCCCAAGGATGCTTGGTACGGCGCGTCGAATTCCTACGCGCAGCATACCCAGGTCGACAGCCTGACCGGCAAGTTCGAGCACGATTTCTCCGATGCGACCACGATCCGCACCCAGGCGCGCTACGAACGCTCGGACAACTGGGGCGTCTATTCGCCCGCCCGCTTCACCGCGGCTGATGCCAACGGCAACAAGACCTGCACCGGCACCCGATGCGCGACGCTGGGTTATGCGGGGCTCGGCGGGCTGACTTCGGTTGCGGGCGTCAGTTCCTACACCGATTACACCACGCTCGACACCGGCGCTTACGGCTACCTGCGCGGCAACGATTTCGGTACGTCCAAGCGCTACGAGATCTACGACAGCCAGACCGACATCAAGACCCATTTCCACACCGGCGGCATCAAGCATGACCTGACGGCGGGTATCGAACTGTTCCGCGAATACTACGGCGACCACGAGCGCACCATGCTCGCACCGGCAGGCGACATGTTCTTCGACCTCGCCAACCCGCAGACGGTCTTCGCCACCACCACGGTGACAAAGGGCGCGGGCAACGCGCGCGCCAAGGTGGAAAGCGCGGGAATCTACATCAACGACACGATCACCCTGGCCGATCGCTGGGAAGTCCAGGCCGCGATCCGGGCCGACCGTTTCAAGGCGCAATCGGTCACCGCCAGTCGCAGTGACACCGCGATCGGCGGCCGCCTCGGCCTCGTCTACAAGCCGGTCGAGGCGGGCGCGATCTACTTGTCCTACAGCCAGGCGGCGCAGCCTTCGGCGGTGGGCCTGACCACTAACAACACCATCTACGGCGCGGCGGCCACTTCTGCGCTCAAGCCCGCCAAGTCGCGGACCTGGGAAGCCGGCAGCAAGTGGGACCTGATGGGCGGCGCCTTGTCCCTCACCGGCGCGGTGTTCCGCACTGAACTGTCGGATTCGTGGGAATACAACGCCGACGATACTTCTCCCGTGCGCGCGCTGCCTTCCAAGCGGGTGGACGGCTTCGAGCTGGAAGCGCACGGCGAGATCACGCCGCGCTGGTCTATCATCGCCAGTTTCTCGCGCCTCAAGAGCGAGATCACCAAGGGCGTGAACAAGGGCGTGGAAGCTGCCAACGTGCCAGACTGGAGCGGCAGCCTGTGGACGTCCTACAAGCTGGGCTCAGCAGTCGAACTGAGCTACGGCGCGCAGTACGTCGGCCATCGGCGCTATTCCAACAACAAGTACGTCGGCGGCCTCAACAACAGCGCCAGCTATGCGATGGGTCCTTCGGGCGTCTATGCGATCTACACGCTCGACGAGGAACGTGCGCCTTCCTACATCGTCCAGAATGCGGCCGTTCGCTGGCATGTCAGCGACAACGTCACCGCCAACCTCAACGTGCAGAACCTGACCAACCGGTTCTACTGGTCGCGCATCGGTGCCTCGCTGGATGGCTTCCAGCTCTACGGCATCCCCGGCGCCGGCCGCACGGTGACGGGCAGCGTGGACTTCGCGTTCTGATCATACCTGCTGCCGGAGTGCATGATGCTGCTTGAAATCCCAGACGTCCTGACCCCGGACGAAGTCGGCACCATGCGCCGCGCGCTGGAACAGGCCGACTGGCTCGACGGCAAGGTGACCGCCGGTGCCCAGTCGGCCAAGGCCAAGCGCAACGAGCAGCTATCCGAGACCCACCCGCTGGCCGAACGTTTCGGCCAGCGGATTCTCGAGGCGCTGGCGGGCAACGCCGTCTTCATGTCGGCGGCGCTGCCGCAGCGGATTTATCCGCCACTGTTCAACCGCTATGCGCCGGGCCACGATTTCGGGTATCACGTCGACAACGCTATCCGCCCGATCAACGGAACGCGCGAGCGGGTCCGCACCGATGTGTCCGCGACGCTCTTCCTCGCCGATCCCGACAGCTACGATGGCGGCGAACTCGTGGTGCGCGGGGCGTTCGGCACCCATGCGGTGAAGCTGCCCGCCGGTTCGCTGCTGCTTTATCCCGGCACCAGCATCCACCGCGTCGAGCCGGTGACGCGCGGGGTGCGGCTGGCGTCGTTCTTCTGGGTGCAGAGCGTCGTCCGCGAGGATGCGCGCCGCGAGATGCTGCTGGACATGGACGTGGCGATCCAGCGCCTGACCCAGACCGGCGGCGATGCCGATGCGCTGGTGCAACTAACCGGCGTATACCACAACCTGCTGCGGCAGTGGGCCGAGGTCTGATCAAAAGGCTCAGCCCGCAACCATCGCCCGTTTCTCCAGCAGCGCCACGTAGGACGGGATCAGCGCCGCGAAGGCCTTGAAGCGCGGGTCGGCGATGCGGCCCGTCTCGAACAGGAACGCGCCGACCGAGATGATCGCCGCCACCTTGGCCTGACCCAGCACCGCATAACGATCGACGTCGACGGCGGTGCGGCCGGTGCCTTTCTCCCATTCCTCGACCATGCGCCCGGCGGACCACCAGCCGGGCAGCTCGAACCCGGCGTTGGCCAGCGACGCCTCGCCCTGATCGTGGAACATCAGCACGTAGCCAAGGTCCAGCAGCGGTTCTGAGACTTGCGCCATCTCCCAGTCGAGCAGCCCGGTGATGCGCCCCCGGTGCCACATGCAGTTGCCGTGCTTGGGGTCGCCGTGGACCGGCGTGGGCGTGCCGGAGGTGCGCGGCGGGCGGGCCACCAGATCCTCCAGCACCGCGACCAGACCGGGCGTGGAATCGGCCCCGCGCGCCACGTCCAGCCAGTGCTGCGCTTCCTCCGGCACGGTGCGGCCACCCGGCGGCATCGCCGATACCGGCATCCGGTGCAGCGCCAGGATCGCGTCGAACCACTGGCGGCAGACGCTTTCGGCGCCCTCGACCGGGTCGGCGGTGAGCCAGTCGGGCACGGCATATTCGAACGCCTCGCCCTCGATGCGGCCCATCAGGAAGAACGGGTCGCCCAGCACCTGCGGATCGTCGCACAGTTCCAGCACCGGGGGCAGGGGCACCCCCGGCGCGGCCTTGGACACGGTGCTCAGCACCGCGTGCTGGCGCACCATGTCGTAAGGCGGCAACAGGCCCTCCTCGGACGGGGGCATGCGCAGGATCTCGTCGATTCCCTCGACCAGATAAGTCTCGTTGGAATGGCCGGCGGAAAGGGTCTTCACCCCCGTCACCCGGTTTCCGCGCGGCAGCCAGGCGCGAAGCCCGGCTGCCAGCTTGTCGGTATCGCGCGCCATGGCGGCTCAGACCAGCGAGTTTTCGGCGGTCAGCCCAAGCTCGGGATGCGCGCCGTGGATGATGGTTTCCATGATTCCGTAGCCGGTCCAGTCGCCCTCGGTCACCTTGATCGGGCAGTCGCGCAACTGGCGGATGCGCTCCAGCGTCTTGCGGTCGAGCGTGTCGTCGAACTTCTCGCCCTCGACCGTCAGCGGGCCGTGCCACGAACCGTGCTTGCGCCCGTCGAAGCCGAGGTAGAGGCCCGGGCCGAGGTGGACGCCCGAGGTGCCCACCACTTCCACCTCGATGGTGTGCGATCCGCCCTGCAGCATGTCGAAGTGGAGGCGGCCGCCGAGCAGGCGCCGGGTGCGGTCGTCGAAGCGCAGTTCGGGGCGCACGCGGGCGATCTTCTCCTGCGTGCCGTCCGGGTTGTTGCGGTAGCCCGAGGAGTAGAAGATCCGCCCCTGCTTCGACTGGAAGTACATGTGATAGGCGACTTTCTCGCCGCTGGGCGAGACGAGCATGAACGGGCTCCAGATCAGCACGAACTCGCCCTGGCCGAACTTCACGTCGCCGAAGTCGGAGGTGGGGCGCACGTCGGCATTGTGCGCGCCCACGTCGAGGCGGGTGCCCCAGGAGTGGTCGCGGTACTGGGTCCATTCCTCGGGGTTGATCTCGATGCGCTCGCCCTCGACCTCGATCCAGCCGGAGGGGGTGCCGATCTGGTGGTAGCGGATCACATCGGAGCCGATGCGGAAACCGTCCTTCTCGCGTTGCTTGTGGCGGTCCTCGAAGAACGGGGGCATTTCCGAGGTGAAGGTGATGTCGTAGGCGATCGGCTGCTGGTCGTTGGCGGCGCAGGCAAAGCGGACCTGGCGCAGCGGTTCGATGACCTCGTAGCTCAGCGGCCCGGCTTCGGTGACGAGCGGGTCGTCGCGCAATTCGCGGTTGGCGCGCACGGTCCACTGCTCGCTCCCGCGCGAGATCGCGGCCCAGCCGTCAAGCACGCCGCGGTTATGGTAGCGGCCGAGCCCGAAATCGACGCCCATGGTGCCGTCCTTGCGCACGATCGCGGTCCAGATCTTCTCGGTCCAGCTCTGTTCGGAGGTGCTGACGGAGGCGAACGTATCGACGATCTGGTGGTTGAGATGCTCGTCGAGCGCCGTGATCATGCCGATGTCTTCCATCGCGTTGCGCACGTAGCGCACCGGCGTGTTCAGCAGTGTCGAATTCATTTCAGGCTCCCTCTTTGATGTCTTCTTCCGCCAGCGTGCCGACCTGCAGGACGGGGGTGACGGTGGTGTAGTTGGGAAGGTCGGCGAACAGCGCCGCGCCGCATTGCGCCATGGCCTCGTCGAAGGCCGCGCGCGTGGCGAACAGCATTTCCGAGACGGCCCAGTAAGCCGGAGACGTACCGTCGAGCGCGGCTCCGCCCAGCACCGTGCGCACGCTGTCCAGCCCGAACGGCGCCAGCAGACGGTGCGCGAAAGGCGCGTGGCAGTGCCGGTAATAGTCACCGTCGAAACGGCTGCCAGCGTCGTTCGGATAGACCGCGAGAATGCGAATCATCGCGCTTCGCCTTTCTGTTCCTGTCCCGCTGATCTGTTTAAATCGTCCGACGATTTAGTCTATAGAAAATCGTGCCTGCTTTTCGCTGTCCCTGACTTGATCCGGGACCGGTAGCTGTCTTCGGGCAAGCGCCATCGCGCCGGGCGCCTCGGCGTCAGGTGGGTTGGTCACCGCCAGCGGTCCCGGATCAGGTCCGGGACTACGGGGTTTCGGTGTGTTAGCTGCTCAGGACGCGAAGCTGGCGAAGGCCGCTGCGGGCAGTTCCTCGATCGTGCTGCGCGTGCCGGCGAAGTGGCGCTGGACGGCGCGGTCGGCGGCGCCGACGGCGTTCTCCGCGACGGCCTTGGCGATTTTGCTGTAGCCCGAGGCATGGCGCACGCGCTGCTTTTCCGACTGGATCGATTCGATCTGGGCGCGGAACAGGTCGGTGCGGGTGAGCGGCATCGCGCGCTCAAGCTCTCCGTTGCCGCCGATCGCGACGAGCACCGAATAGAACTGGCGGCGCTGCTCCAGATAAAGCGCGCGGTTGTGGTTTCGGTTGGCCTCGTCGATGGCGTTGGCGGCCTCGACGATCTGGCGGCGCTTCTCGTCGGTGTCGCAATGCTCGGCCGCGAGTCGCGCGGCGAGGCAGGCGAGCGGCTCCAGCGTCTGCAGCAGATCGAGCACCGCCTTGCGGTCCAGCGTGGCGATGTAGGCGCCGCGATAGCGGTTGAGCGTGACGATGCCGTCCGCCGCAAGATGCTTGAGCGCTTCGCGCAGCGAGCCCCGGCTGATCCCCAGCCGCTGCGTCAGGTCAGGTTCGACGAGGTGCTGGCCAGGCACGAACACGCCCGCGCGGATGCCCCGGATTATGGCTTCGGAGACTTTGTCGGCCGCGCTTCCGGCGTCGACCTTGATGGCCTCCGCATCGAGGGTGGTTTCGTCTGCCATGTCCTTCAACCGCGTAGCCATTGTCCTGCTCACTCGTGCCGCCGGGTCTCTCCCGGACTTCCAATCCGTACTGCTCTACAAGCGTTTCGTCCATCATCAATACAAAATGATCGATCGGTCTCATATCACGAAATCGTCGAACGATATTGACAGATGGTGTGAGGGCGGCAATACCTCCAATCCACGACGGACGGCAGGGAAGCAAATTCCCGCGCCTCGTGGCTCCAAGGAGGGAGGAAACTGAAATGGCGACAGGCAATCCAATTACAGTTGGGCGAATCGCAGTTGGGCGGATGTTGCTGGGGGCAGTATCGCTCACGGTCCTGGCCAGCGCGGATGCGGCATGGGCGCAGGATGCGGCCAGCACTGCAAGCACCCCGAATGCCCCGAGCGCATCGGCGAACGAGATCATCGTGACCGCGAACAAGCGCGAGCAGTCGATCAACGACGTCGGGCTTTCCATCACCGCGCAGTCGGGCGAGGCGCTGATGGAGCGCGGGATCAGCTCGCCCACCGACCTCGGCAAAATCGTGCCGGGCCTGACGGTCCAGCCCTCGCCGTTCAACACCCCGGTCTATACCCTGCGCGGCATCGGATTCTACGAGACGACGCTGTCCGCTTCGCCGACCGTCGCGGTCTATACCGACGAAGTGGCGTTGCCGTTCAGCGCCACCACGCGCGGCGCCGCGTTCGACATCCAGCGCGTCGAGGTGCTGAAAGGTCCGCAGGGCACGCTGTTCGGCCAGAACACCACCGGCGGTGCGATCAACTACGTGGTCAACAAGCCGACCGAAGTGTTCGATGCCGGTCTTGATCTCAGCTACGGCCGCTTCAACGAGATCGACACCACCGCCTTCATCAGCGGCCCGATCACCGACGGCGTCAAGGCGCGCCTCGCGGTGCGCGGCGTTCATAGCGACGACTGGCAGTACAGCTACACCCGCGACGACAGTCTCGGCCGCAAGCGCCAGCTGCAGGGCCGCTTCCAGTTGGCGATCGAGCCGACCAGCAACTTCCGCCTGCTGCTCAATGCCAATGGCTGGATCGACAAGGGCGATACCCAGGCCGCGCAGCTGGTCGAGGATACTTGCGCGGAATCCACCGCAGGCACCTGCGGCAGCCCGCAGGCCGCGGCATTCCGCGACTATCCGCGCGCGCCGGACAAGGCCCGCGCGGCCGACTGGGGCTACGGCATCTTCGGCCGCCGTCCCAAGCGCGACGACCGCTTCTGGCAACTCAGCGCCCGCGCCGACCTCGACCTGAACGAGAACCTGACGCTGACTTCGGTGACCGCCTATTCCGATTACAAGACGGATTCGGTGCAGGACTTCGACGGCGCCACGATGTTCTCGGTGGACACCAACACCACCGGCTTCATCAAGGACTTCGCGCAGGAACTGCGCCTGTCCGGCAAGTATGGTGCGCTCAACGTCATCGTCGGCGGCAATTACAACCGTTCGCGCACGTTCGATCGCCTGTTCTACAACTTCAGCGAAGGCCCATCGGCCAACCCGCTCTACATGATCCCCGGCGCGCCGCATGGTGAGCTGACGTTCAACTACTCACGCCAGAACGTGAAGTCCTACGCCGCCTTCGGTAACGTGGAGTTCGAACTGTCCCCGCAGCTCACCCTGATCGGCGGCGCGCGCTACACCAACACCAAGCGCAGCTTCGAGGGCTGCACCAACGACTTCGGTGGCGGCACGGCGACATGGTGGAACGCGATCTTCGGCACCAATGTCCAGCCCGGCGGCTGCCTGACCTTCACGCCGACGTTCCCGGTGATCTTCGATCCGGCCGACTTCGACCAGCTCAACGAAGACAACATCTCGTGGAACGCGGGCGTCAACTACAAGACCGACAGCGACATGCTGCTCTATGCCCGTGTCAGCCGGGGCTACAAGTCGGGCAGCTTCCCGACCGCCTCGGTCGCCAGCTACAGCGGTTATACCCCGGTCAAGCAGGAGTCCGTCACCGCCTATGAAGCGGGC
Organism: Novosphingobium resinovorum; assembly: GCF_001742225.1. Lineage (NCBI taxonomy): Bacteria > Pseudomonadati > Pseudomonadota > Alphaproteobacteria > Sphingomonadales > Sphingomonadaceae > Novosphingobium > Novosphingobium resinovorum. The sequence continues at coordinate 1,323,413 of NZ_CP017076.1, forward strand.
GTGAAGGCCCCGTTCGGCAACGGTTTGGCCGAAATTTCCGCCGCTGCGTTCTACTATGACTACAAGGACAAGCAGCTGCGCGGCCGCAAGCCCGATCCGGTGTTCGGCACCCTCGACGGGCTGGTGCAGATCCCCAAGAGCCGCGTCTACGGCTTCGAGACGCAGATCGACGTGCGCCCCACCGACGGCCTGCGCATCTCCGCCGGCATGACCTACATCGACACCAAGATCACCGAGTTCACCGGCTACGACGCGCTGGGCGAACTGCACGATTTTGCGGGTCAGAAGTTCCCTTATGCCCCGGCGATCACCGCGATCGGCGATGCGCAGTACGACTGGGCGGTGGGCAGCGCCAACGCCTATATCGGAGCTTCGGTCACTTACAACAGCCAGACCAGCAGCGCGCTGGCGAACAGCAACACGCAGTACGTCGATCGCGACAGCCGCTTCCAGATCAAGGAATACGCGCTGCTCGACCTGCGGGCGGGTGTGAAGCTGCACGACGACAAGATCCGCATCGGTGCCTGGGTGCGCAACGTGACCAACACGTTCTACTGGACCAACATCCAGGACAACCTCGCCTCGATCTCGCGCTTCACCGGCATGCCGCGCACTTACGGCATCCAGCTCGGCTGGCGCTACTGACCTCTCCGTTGCCCCGCGGCCCTTGCTTCAGGGCCGCGGGGTCTTTTTGGATAGGCAAGATCGTATTACGATAACGACAGGCGATTCGTCGCAAATCCGGCAACCGGATCGAACGAGACGCCGCAATGGAGAGCACCGATGGCCACGCAGCCCTACGAGCAGCCGCATGTCGCCAGCCCGACGCCCATCGTGGCGCGGATCCCGCTGATCCCGCCGCGTGACCGCGCGCACGGCCCGTTGACGGCGCGGCGGCTGCGGCGCTTCTATCTTGGCCTTGCGGTGGTCTTCGCGCTGGCGGTAATGCCAGTGGTGCTGCGCATGAGCGCGCAGTGGAAGGCCTTCGGGCTGGGGCTGATCTTCCCCGGCGGCGGGTTCCTCTATGCGGGCGGGGTGGTCGGCGTGCTGGGCGCGCTGGCCTCGATCGCGGCCTTCGCGGTGATCCTGTTCATCTGGTGGGCGCGCGGCCCGATCATCGCGCCGCCCGGCGTGCTGATCGGCACCGCGCTGCTCTCCGCCGCGTGGATCGAGGGGCGGGGCGGCGTCGCCTTCGTCGAATATGCGCTCCCCGTTGGCGTGCTGGCGGCGTTCTGCGTCATGGCGCTGAGACGCCGCACGCACTTCGCTCGCCAGCAGGCGCGGGGCGAGGAACTCAACCGGGTTCTCGCAAAGGCCGAGCCGATCCTGCGCGAAACCCCGGTGGAGGCCGGGCCCGAGATGCCCGAGGGCCAGATCGGCGAGTACCGCCGCATGCTCGACCTCGCGCTGCAGCCGGTGGACAGCTGGACCGGCTTCTCGACGGGCGACACCTGGCAGGACGGCGCGCTGCGCTACCAGATCTGCACGATGTCGTGGAACCTCGCCTTCGGGCAGTACACGCAGCTTCCGGCGTTCCACGGCTACCTGAGCACCGCGCAGGAAAACCTGATCCGCAAGCACGTGGACCGCAAGACGTGGAACTACTGGTTCTGGGAAAGCCTGTGGGGCAACCTGAAGCTGGAGAAGAACCCGGTCGCCACTGACAACATCATGCTGTCGGGTTTCATGGGCGTCTCGCTCGGCCTGTTCGAGACGGCCAGCGGCACCTCGCCCTTCGCGGGCAAGGACGCGCTGACCTTCCGCTGGGACGAGAAGACCGCGTTCCCCTACAGCCACGAAACGCTGATGGACGAAGTGGTGAAGAACTTCCGCCGCTACGACATCGGCTGGTTCCCGTGCGAGCCGCGCTGGATCTATTCGATGTGCAACCTCGTGGGCCGCACCGCGCTGGCACTGCACGATGCGCGCCACGGCACCGACATGATCGGCAAGGTCGGCGACCGCTTCGAGCAGACGATGGAGCAGGAAATGATGATGGCCGACGGGCGGGTGAAGGTCTGCACCTCGTCGCCCTTCGGCTTCACCGTGCCCAGCCTCTCGGGCCTGTTCGGCGAGACATGGGGTATCCGCTTCCTCACCCCCCACGCGCCCGATCAGGCGGAGCGGCTGTGGCAGGTGCTCAAGCAGGACTTCATCGCCCGGCGCCCTGACGGCACGCTCGATTTCAAGCTGCTGCCACTGGGCTGGGACACGCGCAAGCCCGCCAACTTCTCGTTCGCGCAGTGGCCCGAACTGAACCCGCTGACGATGGTGCTGTGGGCCGCGCTGGAGATGGGCGACGAGGAGATCATCTGCGCCACCCGCGAGAGCATCGACGCGCAGTACAACCCCGGCATGGCCGACGCACTGACCTGGACCCGCCGCAACACCGTACGCGACATGGTCAACAAGGGCCTACCCGAAGCGTGGAAGACCGGCCCGCTGCTGGCCGAGGCGCGCTATCCCGAAACGATCGTCACCCGTGCGGTCAGCGACGGGCGCGACCTGTCGCTGGTGCTGCGGGCAGGGCAGGGCCCGGCGCGCGTCGATCTCGGCTTCGCGCGGCTGGCGCCGGGCGCGCGCTACCGCGTGGTGCAGACCGGGCAGGAACTGCAGGCCGGTCCGGACGGCAAGGCGGCGCTGGCGTTCGACCTCGACATGCGCAGCGAACTGCATCTGGTTCCGGTAAGCTGACGCGCCATGTCCTGCTGCATCCTCGCCGCCTTGCTGATCGCCCATATCATGGCGGTGCTGCGGCGCTGGGCGGTGTTCCTAGGGCTGGTCCCGCCCCGCGAGTACGACGATGCCGACACGCTGCCCAGCCGGATGCGGGCGTGGTCGGCAAGGCCCAAGGTGCGGGCGACATTGGGCGCGCTCGTGGCGGTGGAGCTTCTGGCGGGCGGCACCTGGGTCTACGCGGAGCACGGCACGCACCTCTATCGCCTCGGCGACCAGGCCTACTCGGCGATCCGCGGAGAGCGGGTCATCTATAGCGAGGACTGCGGCAAGCCCGGAGAGCGCTATGCCTTGCGCATGGTGATCGACGAAAGCGGCAGGGTAATCCGGAACGAGCGGGTGTCGGCGCAGTCATGACCGGGGAATTCGCTGGCCGCGTGGCCATCGTCACCGGCGCTTCGCGCGGGATCGGCGCGGTGCTGGCCGAGGCGCTCGCCGCACGCGGCGGCGACGTGGTGCTGGTGGCGCGCGACGAGGCACGGCTGGAGGACGTCGCCCGCCGCATCGCCGCAGCGCATGGCGTGAACGTCCGGGTCGTCGCGGGCGATGCCGCCGACGCGCAAGTCGCGGCGCGGGCCGTCGCGGCGGCGATCGAACTGGGTGGGCTCGACCTGCTGGCCAACGTCGCGGGCTGGTATCCGACCGCACTGGTGGAGGACACCGGGGACGAGGACTACGCCCGCACCCTTGCCAGCAATCTCGGCGCGACATTCGCGATGTGCCGCGCGGCGCTGCCCGAACTGCGGGCGCGGGGCGGCGCGATCGTCAACATGTCGTCCACCGCCGCGCGCTTTCCCACCCCGGGGCTGGCCCTCTACGGCGCGTCTAAATGCGCGATCGAGGGGCTGACCCGCGCGATGGCGGTGGAGGCCGCGCCGCTGGTGCGCGTCAATGCGGTCTCGGCCGGGCCGACGATGACGGAAACGGTGAAGGCGCTGATGGCAACCGACAAGACCGGCGCGGTGGCCGCCGTCACCTCGGCCCTGCCGCTGGGCCGCCTCGCGAAACCTGAGGAAATCGCCGAAGTATTCCTGTTTCTGGCCTCCGCGCGATCCTCGGTGATCACCGGGCAGGTCATCCACGCGAATTGCGGTGGCCATATGGCGTGAATGTGGTTCCAATTCTCGGTGGGATGCACCAAAAAGTAACCATGCCGTCCTAGCTTCCGGCCATGCGTATCGCGACGATCACCAACTGGGCCTACGGCGCGACCGTCTGCCTCACCATCGTGGCCGGTGTCACGATGGTCATGGCCTCAAGCGCCGACCGGGTCGAGCGCGCCGCGGTGCGCCAGCGCGACCTGTTCGACCAGCTTACCTTCGAGATCGAGAACGATTTGTCGGAGCTGACCGACCAGGCGCGGCTGGCGGCGGTGACCGACGATCCCAGCCACGCCATTGCCTATCAGCGCACGCTGGCCTCGCTCGGCACGGTCGAGCAGCGCGTCGCGAAGCTCAAGGACGGGGGCGCCAACGAACAGGAATTGCGCTCGCTGGAAGAGGGCCTGCGCTGGGCCAAAACGCTGGAAGACGAACAGCAGGCGGCGATCGCCGCCACCCGGCGCGGAGACGACGCCACGGCACGGGCCATCGTCTTCGGACCGGAATACGAGCGCGAACTGGAGCGCGTTCGCTTCCTGATCGGCCGATTCCGCTACATGCTCGACCAACGCTCGGACGATTCCATCGAGCAGGCGAGCCAGGCGTCGCAGCGGCTGCGCTCGGTATCCGAAGCCATGGTCGCGATCACGGCGGCGCTGTTCCTGCTGGTGCTGGGCTTCATCCTGAAGCGGCGTATCCTGCGTCCGGTCATGACCCTGAGCGACGTCGTCAACCGACTGGCCGACCAGGACTATACCGTGGAAACCCCGGCCTTCTCGCAAGTCGATGAGATCGGCGACATGGCGCATGCCATCCGCATTTTCCGCGAGAACGGACTGGAACGCCAGCGGCTGGAGCGCGAGCGCGACGCCGACTGGGCGGTGCGTGACCTGTTGGCGCGGATGACCCAGCGCCTGCAGGGCTGCGAGAGCGTGAGCGACCTGTTTGCTGTCGTCCGCCTGTTCGCCCCCGAGATCGCGCCGAGGCTTGCCGGGCGGCTCTATACCCTGGACAACCGCATGGACCTGATGGTCTGCGCGGCCGAGTGGCGCGGGTCGCATGGCGACGGCGCGGAAGGGCGCGGGCCGCGGGGCACCGATGCCGCGTTCGGCCCGGACGACTGCTGGGCGCTGCGCCGCGGACAGATCCATGCGCCCGGCGGGGAGATGCTCGACGTGCCGTGCCGCCACGTGGCCCCGTCAGCGGCCCGGGCGACGATCTGCGTACCGCTGACCGCGCAGGGCGAGACGATCGGCCTGCTGGTGCTGGAGAACCTGGCGGCCGACCACGGGCCGGACGAGTCCACCGGCGTCTACATCGAACTGATGTCCGAGACGGTCGGGCTCGCGCTCGCCAACCTGAACTTGCGCGAGGTGCTTCACGAAAAGGCGCTGTTCGATCCGCTGACCGGCCTACGCAACCGGCATGAACTGGACGATACCCTGCGCCGTCTGGTCGCCACGGCGGATGCATCAGGCACGCCGATCGCCTGCCTGATGATGGACATCGACCATTTCAAGCGGCTCAACGACCGCTTCGGCCACGATGCCGGGGACCTCGTCATCCGCACCGTCGCCGCCGTGTTCGCGGGCGGCGCGCGCGAGGACGATCTGGCGCTGCGCTACGGTGGCGAGGAATTCCTGATGCTGATGCCCGGCGCGGACGAGGCGCTGGCGCTGGAACGGGCCGAGCGCATCCGCGAGCGCGTGGCTGGGCTCGACCTCACGCACGAGGGGCAGCCCATCGGGCCGGTCACGGTCTCGCTGGGGATGGCGGTCTATCCTCATCACGGACCGATCCAGGCGCTGATCACCACTGCCGACGCTGCCCTCCTCCGCGCCAAGGAAGGCGGCCGCGACCGCGTCGTCGTCGCCACCCAGCGCAGCCGTGGCGGCGGTATGCCGGTTTCGGTCGGGGGCTGACGCCGCATCACGCCTCAAAGCTCATGGGCATGGCCCAGCGAGGCAAGGATATCGCGGCGCAGCAACTGCAGGGCCGGGCTGTCGCGGCGGCGGGGATAGGGCTCCTCGACCGCCACCTCGCGTACGATCCGGGCGGGGCGGGGGCTGAACACGACGATCCGCTGGGCCAGCAGCAGGGCTTCCTCGACATCGTGGGTGACCAGTAGGACAGTGAACCCGGCATCGCGCCACAGGCGCAGGATTTCGGTCTGCAGGGTCATGCGGGTCAGCGAATCCAGCTTGCCGAAGGGCTCGTCCAGCAGCAGCAGGCGCGGGTCGTTCACCAGCACGCGGGCGAGCGCGGCACGCTGGGCCATGCCGCCGGAAAGCTCGCTCGGCAGGGCCTGCTCGAAGCCTTCGAGGCCGACTAGGCGCAAGGTCCGGTCGGTCCGCGCGGCGGCTTCCTGCGGGTCCACGCCCTGCGCCTCTAGGCCGAGCGCGACGTTGCCGCGCACGCTGCGCCATGGATATAGCGTCGGGTCCTGGAACACGAGCAGCCGCGACGGATCGGGGCCGACGATGCGGACCTTGTCTGCCCCCAGCTTGCCTTCGGAGGGCGCCTCCAGCCCCGCCAGCAGGCGCAGAAGCGTGGATTTTCCGCAGCCGCTGGGGCCGAGCAGGGCGACGAATTCGCCCGGCTCTATGTCGAGGGTGACGTCGTCCAGCACCGGCAGCGGGCCGCCGGGCGTGTCGAAGGCGTGGTGGACGCCGCGGGCCTGTACGGACAGGCCGGTAGTCGCGGGGGAATGGACCAGAGTTACCATCGAACGATTGCCTTCTGCCAGGCGAGCACGCGGTCGCGAACGGTGAAGAGGAGGGCGATCAGCCCCGAGAACAGCAGCGCCATCACGATCAGCGCGCCGTAGAGGTTGGCATAGGCCGCCCACCCCTGTGCCCACTGGAGATACCAGCCAAGCCCCGCCTTCACGCCCATCATCTCGGCCACGATCAGGACGGCGAACGATGCGCCGAGGCCCATGAAAAGGCCGACGAAAACGTCCGGGAGCGCGGCCGGGATCGCCACTTTAAGGATCAGGAACCGCTCGCTCGCGCCCAGGGTCCGGGCGATGTCGTAGTACGCCGCGTTGACGCCTTTCACGCCCGAGGACGTCAGCACCGCGACCGGAAAGGCGGTCGCCAGCGCGATCAGGAAGGTGCTCGCGCTCTGTGATCCGGGGAACACGAAGAATGCCAGCGGCAGCCATGCCGTGGCGGGCAGCGGGCCGACGAAGCGCAGGATCGGGTGGCCCCAGTAGCTCGCCCGTTTCCACCAGCCGATGGCGACGCCGTTGGCGAAACCGACCGCCCCGCCGATGGCATAGCCCGGCAGCAGCAGGAGCAGCGAACGGGCCGCGCTTTCGAGCAATCGGGCGCTGTCGTCGGTGTAGACTTCGAGGATCGACTGGGGCGGAGGGAAGAACGGAAGCGGCAGAATTGCGGTCTTTGCGGTCAAAATCTGCCACAGTGTAAGTAGCACCGCACCCGCGCCGAGCCAGCGATCCCACGGCCGGAGTGCCGCCAGTCGGCCGCGATTTCCGGCGAATGCGAGGAGGCAGAGAGCGGCACTCAACGTGCACTCAATGGCACCCAGAAGCCCCGAACGCGACCATGGCGTGATATCCGGCCACGTCCAGGTGACCCCGGCGGCGGCGGCCCATGCCAGCGCTGCGACAATGCCGCCTCGCCACACCGGAGCGCGCGGGGAAGCCGGTTCGACGACCTCTTCACTGCGTGCGGCGAAGCTGTCAGACGAAAGGGCGAGGGCGCTGCTGCTCATGGCGTGTCCTTCATGCGAAAAGCTGTTCGACGGTGCGGCTGGCGAAACTTTGCGGATCGGTGGTCGGCTTCATCACGCCGACGTCGCGCAGCTCTCCGGCATAGAGCGCGACTTCGCGGTGGAGGTCGCGGCCGACCGGGTGGTGATCGTGGGTCTGCATCTTCAGCACCGCGACCAGATCCTCGACGCTGGCCTTGGCATAAGGCGCGAAGGCGCGCGCCACCGCCTCGGGCTGTTGCGAGCAGATCGAGGCCGCCGTCGTCAGCGCCTGTGCCAGCGCGACGCCGCTGGCGCGGTCGCGGCGCAGCAGGTCGCCGCTGGCGCCGAGCACGCAGCACACGCGGTCCTGCCAGGGAGCCGAGAGGTTGGAGAGCACCTCCACCAGATCGCCGCCCGAATTCTTCTGCAGCACGTAGGCGATCGGGTCGGAATCGACGAAAGCCTGGATCTCGCCCTTCTCGACCGCGGCGGCGAGGAGCGGCGCGGGAAATGCCTTCCATTCGACGTCACGATTGGGATCGAGGCCGTTGGCCTTCAGCAGCACCGCCAGCGCATTGCGCCCGGCGCCGGTGATTTCCGAAAGGCCGATCGCCTTGCCGCGCAGGCTCTCCACCGCATCGGTGATCCCCGCCCTTCGCGAGCCGAGCACGCGAATGCAGCCGCCGTGGGTGCCCGCGATCAGCCGTACGTCGAAGCCCTGCTCCAGCGGCTTGATCCAGCGCAGGATCATGCCGACCCCGGCGTCGGCCTTGCCGGTGGAGATCGCCTCCAGCAGCTGGTCGGTGGACCCGGCGAAGTTCATCAGCTCCACGTCGAGACCGAAGCGCTCGTAGATCCCCTGTTCCTTGGCCAGCAGCGCGGGGGCGAGGCAGATGGCGTTGGCATTCCACGCCAGCGTGATCTTGCGCTGCCCTTTCGCATTGCGCGGCAGCGGCGAGGGGCGCGCGGCGGCATAGAGCCCGGCTGCTCCCGCTGCGGCGACCACGCCGCCCGCCAGCACGCTGCGCCGGTTGATGAGCGGGCGCGGCGGCGGGGCTTCGGGTTCGGCGATATCGTCGTCAGGCGGCGTGAAAGTCATGCGGGCTCGCTTGCTTGGAAGGGAATGGAGACCCGTACGCCGGGGCTTTCACGCGAAGTGCCCCGGCAAGGATCGATCCTGCCGCCAAACCTAGCGCCGCGATCGGACAAGACTATCCGGCAATGGCAATGTGACTATTGAGCTATCTCAACAGATGCCCGGGCGTCAGGCGCAGTCCACAAACTCTCAAGCCAGATCGCGCCGAACTCGTTTGTCGAACGCGGCGGCAGTGAACACAGGTTTCACAAGACAACTTGTGCTTTCGGAGCTTCGACGATGGCGACCCGTATACTTGAACCCGCTTCGCTGCGCCTTCCCGATGACGCCGCCTTGCAGGAAATCACCCGCAAGCTGGCAGCCAGCGCGCAGGACCACGACCGCGCTGCCACGTTCCCGCGCGCCAACTTCGACATTCTGGCCAAGGCGGGCCTCATCGGCCTGACGGTCGATCCAAAGCTGGGCGGCGCGGGTGCGGGCTATGCCGACACGCTGCGGGTGCTGGGCGCGGTGGCGCAGGGGGAGCCGTCCACCGCGCTCATCCTGTTCATGACCTACGCCTTCCACGCCGCCGAGAAGGCCGCCCGCTGGCCGCGTCCTCTCTACGAACGACTGGCGCGCGAGGCGGTGGCGGGACGCGGACTGATCGGCACGTTCCGCGTCGAGCCGGAACTCGGCACCCCGGTACGCGGCGGCCTGCCCAAGACCACCGCCACCCGCACCCCGCAAGGCTGGCGCATCAGCGGCGAGAAGATCTATTCCACCGGCTCGACCGGGCTCGACTGGTTCGTCGTCTGGGCACGCACCGACGAGGCAGCCCCGCGCGTCGGCAGTTTCCTCGTGGACCCGGCGACGCCCGGCATCACCATCGTGCCCGAGTGGGACCACCTCGGCATGCGCGCCACGGTGAGCCACAAGGTCGTCTTCGAGGACGTGACGATCCCGGCCGAACACGCGGTCGACGTCAGGCTTCCGGCCGAATGGGAAGCGTCGGCGGGCCAGGCTGCGGCCCAATCGCTGTGGAACGCGCTGGCGATCGCCACGATCTACGACGGCGTCGCCCGCGCCGCACGGGACTGGCTGGTCGGCTATCTCAACGCGCGGGTGCCCGCGAACCTCGGGGCTGCGCTGGCGAGCCTGCCGCGCGTGCAGGAGAAGCTGGGCGAGATCGAGGCGCTGCTCTACACCAACCGCGCCCTGATCGCAGGCGCGGCGCGGGCGGCCGACGAAGGCGCGCTGCCCTCCGCCACCGAGGCCAACCTGATCAAGCATGTCGCCAATGCGAACGCGATCCAGGCAGTGGCGCTGGGGTTGGAACTGACCGGCAACCCGGGCATCAGCCGTAACAACCCGCTTGAGAGGCATTACCGCGACGTGCTGTGCAGCCGGATTCACTCGCCGCAGGCTGACACTGTGCTGGTCGGGGCAGGGCGCAAGGCATTGTTGGGGGTGTGAGGCGGGGACGAGTGTTTTCGTCCCGCCACTCCGTGCAGGTGGAGCGGGACGGGTTGTCAGCTTGGGTGATGGGGTGGACGCCCCCCGACGGCATCGATGTGCCATAGTGGAGGTGTTGAACACCACTTGAGGAGGCGTCCGTGTCGGAAGTTACCACAATCGGTTTGGATATCGCCAAGAATGTTTTCCATGCGCATGGTGCGGATGCGCGTGGGCGAGCGTTGTTCAGTCGCAAAATCAGCCGCACCAAGCTGCTGGAATTCTTTGCCCAGCATCCGCGGTGCACGGTGGCGCTCGAGGCTTGCGGAGGCGCGCATCACTGGGGCCGCGAACTCACGGGGCTAGGGCATGACGTGAAGCTCATTGCGCCAACTTACGTGAAGCCGTTCGTGAAGCGGCATAAAAATGATGCGATAGATGCCGAGGCGATCTGCGAGGCGGCACAGCGGCCAAACATGCGGTTTGTGGCGATCAAAAGCGAAGAGCAACAGGCATCCGGGCTGGTGTTCCGGACCCGCGATTTGCTGGTGCGTCAGCGTACGCAACTGATCAATGCGATCCGAGGGCACCTCACTGAGTATGGCTGGGTGGCGCCAAAGGGGCCGTCGCACGTTGCGATGCTTGGTGACCTGCTCGAAGACGAGATTGGCTCTTCGCTTCCTGAGGCAGCCAAGGCGATGTTTCGCACGATGCTAGATCTTTTGGAGGAACTGAACGACAGGATCGGTGATCTCGACAAAGAGATCGCACGGCGAGCACGCGAGGATGCGATCGCGCGACAGCTCATGACGATCCCTGGCGTGGGCCCGATCACGGCCACCGCTATCGCGGCGCTGGCCCCGCCGGCCGAGACCTTTGCAAAGGGGCGCGACTTTGCCGCCTGGCTCGGTCTCGCACCTCGGCAATTGTCGACGGGAGGCAAACAGAAGCTGGGCTCGATCACGAAGATGGGCGAGCGAACACTCAGGCGGCTACTCATCATCGGTAGCAGCGCTGTCGTGCTACAGGCGAGCAAACGAGGCGCTCCGGCAGGATCATGGCTCGAACAGATGCTGGCCAGGAAGCCGCGCATGTTGGTGACCGTCGCGCTTGCCAACAAGACTGCGCGGATCATCTGGGCGTTGCTCATGAGCGAAGAGGATTACAGAGTTCCGGTCGCAACTGCGGCGTAAGCCACAGCGGACCAGGGGTCGTCGGAGGACGTAGTCGGTCGAAGGAGGGTATGGCACAACAGTCGGCGAGACGGGGCTGGAAGAACCAGTGCTAACCACCGTGCCACATGCACGCTTAGGGTGAAGTGGTTCCAGTCCGCGAACTCCCATACGGGCCCGCAGCCTCCGGTGCTGCATCAGAGGCCGGACAGATGGCAGCATCCGACTACGTGCCTATTCTCCCGAATACCGCTTGCGTTCGTGCGGGCGTCCACAGATGGGTAGCTGCCGGGGCGCATGACGATGTCAGACTGATGTTTCATCATCAGCATCAACATCAAAGTCGATAGTGCGAAGCCGATGAAAGCGAGCAACGCAAAGTGCTGACCTTGATTTCCGGTAACGATGAAGGCCAACATTTCCAAAGCGATTAGCCGATTGATGATGAGCAACCGGAGATCGCCGTAGCTGCGGGAAAACAAGCGCTCACGCCACGACATGTCACGCCACTGCGCCTTGGACCGCTGATTAAAGGTGTCAACCGCTTGACGTGTTGCTCTATCAAAAAGGGCGACCAAGAACATAACCGCCGCCAAAGCACCCAACAACGCCGTGAGGGGCAAGGCCATGGGCGCAAATGTCAGCGGAGCAATCGCGATGAGCCCGGGAACAACCGCTGCCATCCAAGACCCGAGCAAGGCAGGCCAGAAGAACGAATCTGTTGAACGGGAGATCATTGCGACCAGAATAGCGTTGCAGTTGTCACCTGCCTAGAAATGTCCGCAAAGGGCGGTAGCTTACTGCCGCAAGGCGTTGTGCAGCCATTCAAGCCGGACGCCTCGAAAAACCGCTGGCGCCTAGCGGCTTGAGGTGATTCACTGCCTTTGCACGAGGGTGGAGGCGATGATGGCGGGACAGGCGAGTTTCTTCGATCTTTCGGACCGATACGAGGCGTTGAGCGCGGCAGGTGATCGGTTTGAACGACTTGCGGCTGTCGTCGACTTCGAGGCTTTCCGCGGCCCGTTGGTAGCAGCGCTGCGGCGAAGTGTCCGCGGCAAGGGTGGCAGGCCGCCGTTTGATCCGGTCCTCATGTTCAAGATCCTCGCTGCAGGCGCTCTACTCGCTGTCTGACGAGGCCGCCGAGTTCCAGATTAAGGATCGCTTGTCGTTCGAGCGCTTCCTAGGGCTCGGGCTCGACGGCACGGTGCCGGACGCAACGACGGTGTGGTTGTTCCGCGAGAGGCTGGTCAAGGCCAAGGCGATCGACAGGCTGTTCGCTCGCTTCGATGCCGCGCTCACCGAGCGGGGCTATCTCGCCATGGGTGGGCAGATCATCGACGCCACGGTCGTGCCGGCACCCAAGCAGAGGAACACCGAGGCCGAGAAGACGGCGATCAAGGAGGGCCGAGTGCCCGAGGGCTGGAAACCGGCCAAGATCAGGCAGAAGGATCGCGATGCACGCTGGAGCGTCAAGTACACCAAGGCAAAGGTGAAGGAGGGCGCCGATCCCAAGGCGGCGAAGCCGGTCGACCTCGCTATCCCGATGTTCGGTTACAAGAATTACATCGGCATCGACCGAGTTCATGGCCTCATCCGCACCTGGGACGCGAGCGCCGCCAAGGCCCACGACGGCGCGCGGCTGCCCGAGGTGGTCAGCAAGGACAACACCGGCTCGGGCGTGTGGGCCGACACCGCCTACCGGTCCAAGAAGAACGAGGCCTTCCTCGCCAAGGGCATGTTCATCAGCCACATCCATCAGAAGAAGCCGCCACGCCGGCCGATGCCCGAGCGCATCGCCAGGGCCAATGCGAAGCGCTCCTCCCACCGGACCCTCCCGCGCCGTCACGTCAAAATCATGCCAAATTCAGTCGGTTCTTCGAGGCGTCCAGCCCTGTCATCGGGTCGGCTGCGGAAGTGGCCAGACTGTAATCCTGCGCACCTCATAGCGGCCGGGAAATCGGGTGGTCCCGTCAGGGTATCCGCCCCAACTGCCTCCCACCGCGAGGTTGGCGATGACATAGGCTTCCTGGGTGGTGAGCGCCGCAGGTGTCGGTGCGTGGGCCACGGGTTTGCGGTCCACGTACCAGATCGTCTCATCGCGGCGCCATAGAACCCCGTAACGATGAAAGCCCGAAGAGACGTCGAAGTCGAGGCGAATGCGCAAGGTCTTCTTGTGCGGTCCGGCGATGACGGTGCAGAAGATCGTGTGCGGATCGCCGAGCCCTTCGAATATGTCGATTTCGCCGTCGTCTGGCCATGAGCCGCCGACCGGCATGAGCCAGAATGCCGGCCACATGCCTTTGCCGGCGGGCAGGCGTGCTTCGATCTCGAAGTAGCCGTATTTCTGGGAAAAGCTGAACTTGCTCGTGATCGCACCGCCATAGAACGGCTTGTTCCAGGCAAGGGCGCGCGCTTCGGGGGGAGTGCGGCTTGCCAATATGGTGAGCTTTCCCGGTTCGTGCCGGAACGGATCGAGCTTCAAAGGGTGGCGCGCAGGCCCCGCCGGAGTCATTCCGGCGAATTGCGCGTCCGATGCGAAGCTGCCTGCCGACATCTGGCGATTGGAAACCGATCTCGCGCCGCCGTAACCGAACACTGTACGCCACCGGTGGGGCCGGGCAGGCCTTGCCTGATCGATGCCGTGATCGAAAGTCTCGAAGCGCTCGTCGAACGATGGAGCGGCAAGCTGCGCAAACAGCTGTGCGCCGTCATCGGACAGCGAAGGCGCGTCGGGGAGGGAGGGCGAAGCGAGGAACAGTAACATCAGGCCTGCCGCTCCCCGGAAGCGCTGAAGATGCAACCGGGTCGATCGCCGGATGATGATCGGGAAGGGCATGGATACTCCGTGGCTCGGGCTACGCGCGGCATGCTACGTCAGTGTGAGATTCCCCGGCGGATGTTTTGCGTCCGGATTGGAGGACGTTGCCGTTCCCGCAGGGCGGGTGGAGTTCTAGTATCGGCGGCAGGTGTCCAACGACAGGACCTCATGTTCTCAAGCCTGGATTGCGATGACCCTGCCTCGACACCTAAGTCCGATCATATCCGTGCTCATGGTGGCGCGAAACGCGGCTCGGTTCATCGATGCCGCACTCCGCTCGGCGCGGGCGCAGACACTGCGGCAGATCGAGATCGTGGTCGTCGATGATGGCTCCATCGACGAAACCGCCAGTATCGTGAGATCGCACGCGAAAGTCGATGGCCGCGTGCGCCTCGTCGCCGGGCCATCCAGGGGGCTCGGTGCGGTCCGCAATGTCAGTATCGCATCGGCCAGGGGGCGTTTTGCCGCCGTTCTGGATGCCGACGATCTGCTTCATCCCGACCATCTCGAAGCGCTGCTGGCATTGCAGGCGGCAACCGGCGCGGCAATCTGCGCGAGCAACATGGTCGCTTTCTCACAGGCTGCGCGGGGAATTACCGCCAGCGCCTTCGCGGCGGGCCAGGAATGGCAGTGCCGGCGTGAAATAGCGCTCGACGAATATATCCGGTGCGGCATGATCGGCACGCGCAACGTGTCTCTCGGTTATCTCAAGCCATTGTTCGACATGCGATTTCTGCGCGATTTCAATATCGCCTATGACGAGCGCCTCCGCGTTGGCGAGGACTTCGATCTGGTACTCCGGGCCATGCTGGCGGGCGGGCGTTTTCATTTCTCGCCGCAGACCACTTATTATTACCGGCGGCATGCGCAGTCCACGTCGCATCGTCTGGCCCAATCCGATCTGCGCGGGCTAATGGCCGCAGCGCGGGACTATATGCTGCATCGACCCGACCTGGAGCTGCTGCTGGGCGGGCGTATCGACAATCTCGAGGGCGCCCGGCGGCAAATCGGCGCTCTTGAGGCCCTACGCGCCGGACGCATGCTGACCGCGCTTCGGTGCGTCGGGCGTCATCCGGGCGCCCGCGATCTCCTGCTGTCCAGCTTGCGGGAGAGTTGCCTCAAGCGGCTCGGGCTGTGGGATGATGGAGATCGCAATGCGGCCGATCGCGCGGGATGCCCTGCCGTTCCGGGAAACCACCTGACCGCCTTGCGACGCCTGCTGCAACCGGCGCCGTCGCCATTTTGATGGAGCCTCGATGCGTCCCGTCATTTTTCTGTTTCCGCACGATCGCATGGATATCGGCGGCAATTCCGCGCAGGCCCGTTTCGTGGCGGCGTGCCGGGGGTTCGGACATGTGCAGGTCGCGTCCTACGAGGAGCGCGTCGCCGGATGGCTTTACCTTGACGATGTTCTTCAAGATTCTGCCGTGCCTGCCAAGGGCGCTTCGGCGCCGATGTTCATCGTTCACTGGGGACCTGACGTGGCGCGCCTGCTCGACAGGCTCGTCGATCGCGACGTGATCTATTTTGCGCATTCCACCGGATGGGGCATGGCCATGCCGCCGCGCGTGCCGATCCTGTGCGTCAGCCGCCACACGATGGCATTCTGGGGGCGGCATGCGCCGAACTCGTACATCGCTCTGGTGCCCAACATCGTGGATATTCGGCCTTGGACCGGACCGTCATCGCGGGACATCGACGTGCTGGTCCAGGTGCGCAAGTCGTCCCGCTACCTGCTCGAAAAGCTGGTTCCGGCTTTGGAAACATGTTGCAATGTCATTGTGCTGGACGGCTGGGTTGACGATCTGGGATCATGGTTCGGTCGCTCGAAGGTCTATCTTTACGATTCCCTCGAGCACTGGGCCGGTGTGGGCGCGACCGAGGGCTTTGGTCTGCCCCCGATCGAAGCCATGGGGCACGGCTGTATCGTGTTCTCGAGCGTGAACGATGCGCTGGCGGATTACCTCGATCCCGGCTTCAACTGCCGCAAGATTCGCGTGCATTCTCTTGCCTGGGACGTGGCTGCCATCCTGCAGGCGGTCAAGGACGGCGCGCCCGCTCCCATGCAGGGCGAGGGATTTCAGATGTACGCGCCGGAAAACGTGGCCGATCGCATGGCCGCGATATTCCGGGACATCGAGCAGTTTTTCGCCCTGGTTGGCAATGTTGCGCCGGATATCGAAGATATCTGGGCGCAACGTCAGCCGACAGCCCTGCAAAGAGCGAAGCGCGCGGTCAGGATACTGGCGGGCGTGTGATCGCCGATGCCGGGGGAATTCCGATCGCGAGGCAACCCGCCACCCGTGCGTCCGCCCGATACGAAAGCTGCCCCGGCCGGTGCCATGGCCGGAAAGAGGCAGTTTCGTTCACATAAAGGCGTAGCGTCGGACTTTGGGGCCTCAGTACTTTACGCGAAGGCGGGTGTAGTAAAATCCGCCGTTGAAGCCGAAGGGGCCGCCGTTTCTCGGATAGACCTGTCCGTCAGACGTGCCTCCGGTGAGCGGGTAGATCGCTACGCTTGACGTCGGAGCCAGGCGGTCGGGCTTCTCGTCGGTGAAGTTCTGCGCACCGACCGCCAGCGTGAAGTGATCGGCGAACGTATAGCTCAGTTCCAGGTCGGTCGTGAACTTGCTGCCGAACACTTGGTTGGGCACCCCGTTGGTCTGCCCGTAGTCCTGCGCAGAGGTCCATGAGCTGTAATAGTTCTCACGAACGGTGAAGCTTAGGTTGTCCAGCGTCCAACTGGCGTTGAACACCGCGCGGTGCTTGGGCGCGAGATTCTCCGCATCGATGAGCTGCGCGGTGCTGACCACTTGCGTGTCGTAGCCCGTCACCTTGGTCTTGTTGTAGTTGTAGGCCAGTGAGAAGTTGAGCTGGGCTTCGGCAAGCGTGATGCGCCACGTCGCCACGGCGTCGATGCCGCGTGTGCGCGTGCGGAAGCCGTTGGTGAAGTACTGCACTTGTCCGCCGATGCCTACCGGCAACAGCGCCGGTTGCGCTGCAAGATCTGCGGCAGTGACGCCGAAGGGCTGGGTCAGGCCGATGCGATCGCGCAAGTTGATCTGGTACGCATCGACCGTGAGGGTCATCGCCGGGGCAGGCTCGAAGATGAAGCCGAGGCCATAGTTGGTCGATTTTTCGGGAGAGAGGTCGGTGGCGCCGTAATACTGGGCCACGGGGTTGTTGGTCGGGTATGTGCCGCTCTGGAAGGCGACCCCGTTGTTGAACGACGTGGTCACGATCGACACGTTCGACTGCCCCGGCGAGGGCGCATGGAACCCGGTGCCGATGCTGCCGCGGATCGAGAAGATGTCCGCCAGCTTGTACAGGGCATTGAACTTGCCCACCCAGGCGTCGCCGAAGGTATTGTAATGCTCGTAGCGGCCGGCGGCGCCGACGGTCAGGGCATCGGTGATGTCGGTTTCGAGGCCGATATAGGCGGCATAGGCTTTCTGGCCGAATTTGCCCGCGGTTTCCGGGCTGGTGCCTGCATAGCCGCTCGCGCCGACGCCCTGTGCGGCGCTGGTGCCGGAGAAGGAATACACACCGGGGGCCGTCTGTGTGTAGAGTTGCTGGGCGATCGCATAAGGCCCCGCGCCGTAGGACTGCGCGTCACCGGCGGTCTGTTCGTAGGTTTCCTTGCGATATTCCGCGCCCGCGGAAATGGTCAGCGGCGCGGCCAGTCCCAAATCCATCGCATACGTGAAATCGGCGTTGAAATTCAGCTCTTTCTGGATGAGGTCACCGAAATTGAAGCTGGTCTGCGTATCCGGCCCGTAAGAGAAGTTCGCCGAGTTGTACATCGACAGCGACAGCGTGTTGCGTGCCCAGGTGCCGGACAAGTCGTAAGTGAAGTTGCCGGCGGTGCCCTTGTAGCCGACAACGCCGTAGATTTCCTCGGTCTTGCCCACGAAGCGCGGTGTGAAACCGGCGGGATAGAGTTCGGCGAAACGGAACGTGTTGCCGTCGACCACGAATCCATCGGTCGGGCAAGTTGCGTTTCCGGCCGGGCAGGGCGTGAGATAGAACGTATTGTTGAAGGCGCCGTTCGCGCCTTGGTTGCGCACGACTCCGTTGGAATCGACAGCGGTGCTGCTGACCGACGGGCGGTAGTTGAAGCTCTGGTCACCCTTGTTCTTGGCGAAGTTGCCGAAGAAATAGATTTTACTGTCTGATGTGACGTTGAGCGCCGCGTTCACGACTGACTTGAACCCGTGTTGCGGCGAACTGCCCCAGATCTGCACCGGGTCCGGGTAATTGGGCAACTGGGATGCGAGGTCGGGGAAATTGTTCGCGAAGTTGGCGGCAGATGGGCGCTGGTGGCCGCGACTGGTCTGTCCGTCGTCGGTGTATTCGCCGGTGACGTTGATGAAGCCCCAATCCCCCTTGAGACCGGCATTGCCTGCGATCTGGTAGCTTTCTCCGTCTCCCGCGTAGTATTGGCCAGCGCGTCCGACCAGTTCGATGCCCTGATCCTCCCGCAAGCCGTAGTTGAGCACGCCGGCGATTGCGTCCGAACCGTACTGCGCGGTCGCACCTTCGCGCAGTACCTGAATGTTGCTGACGGCAAGCGCGGGGATCGCGGAAATGTCGGGGCCTTGCGCACCGCGCCCGAGGCCGGTGTCGCTGCCGCCGTAGACTTGCACGAGGGCCGAGCGATTGTAGCGCTTGCCGTTCAGCATCACCAGAACCTGGTCACCGGACAGACCACGCAGCGAGGGCGAGCGCACGAAAGTCGATGCGTCCGAAATGGCGTTCTGCCCCACGTAGAACGATGGAACGATGTTCTTGAGAGCATCGATCATGTTGGCGGAGGGCTGCGCCGCCAGTTCCTGGGCGCTGATGACATCAACCGGAGATGCGGAATTGGTCAGCGTACGGTCCGTTCGGCGTGTACCTAGGACGACGATATCGTTGGCTATCGCGGCGTCTGAATTCATGCCGGGCGCTGCCGGGATCGCGGGATCGCTTTGTGCGAAGGTTGCGGTCGACGAAAGGAGTGCGACTGTCAAAGCTACGGTAGACGTCGTATATCTGATCATCCTGTGGCCCTCTTTTTTGTAGAAGTGGCCTTCAGGTATCCTTCCCGTCGAACGCCCCCCGCTTCATGCGGCCGATCGGACCGGTCGCCTCGGGGTGTCGTGTGCTTGACGTGCGCGAAAGACCATGCCGGATCGCTTGGAGAGAGCGGCAGTCATCGCATCGGAAATCGCCATTCCGGTATGGATTCGATGATTACGGTAATGTGCAACGGTAATCGTCAGGGATTTTCCCTGATCGTCAAGTATAGGTGAAAATATGTTGCAACAGTTTAATTGTGTTGCGAGCGATAATTCTCAGTACTGAGTATCGCATTATTCATCGCGGAGGTGATGCAATTACGATCAGCGATTGTGTTCGTGCCGAACGATATCGTTAACCCATCATAATGGGGCGCGTCTGGCAAACGAAAATGCGGAGATCATGGAAAAATTTCAGTTATGTTGCAGATTTATCTCACTTGCCGCGTGTCACGTGAAAACAAGTTGCCTAAGGCAATTATACTGAGCGCGGTGGAACAGGATGAACTCGTAAGGTCACTAACGAAGGCACGTCTTCTGCTGGATCCCGGCGCTGCGCTGGACTTCGTCATTCGGCCCGCACGGACCGGTGAGGCCAGCCTGGTCGCGGCGCGGCAATCAATTCTCTATGCGCCCAGCCATGGCCGGCGGCGTCATGGCGGGCGCGGTCTTCCTGACCGACGAAGGGAAGGACTGGCCCGCCTTCGCCTTCTGCACGTGGAGCCTGTCGCGCGTGAGAAACGATACGATCGGATCACGCTCTGGACACACACCGTTCTGGAAGCTGTTCGCCGTATCTATGCGCGCAATGGCTTCTAGGGTGTCGAAACCAATCACGAGTTCGGCGAACCGGTTCGAGGCGAGACCTGGTTTTTGATGCTTATGGCATAAGCGCCATCGCTCCGGTATCGCGATGCATCGCTGCGTCCTGCACTCCGAGCGTTATGGACGCGCGAACAAGATCGGGTACCGAGCGCAACTGCATCTTGCGCATCAGGCTGGCGCGGTGAAGTTTGACGGTGATCTCGCTGATATCGAGTTCCCATGCGATCTGCTTGTTCATGAGGCCGCGAACGACACCTTCCATCACCTGACGTTCGCGGCGGGTGAGCGTGTCGAAGCGGCGCACGATGATGCCGCGCCGCTGTGCGGCCGAGCGGCGCTCGATGTCGATATCGAGGGCATGTTTCGACGGCGCCCAGCATGTCGCGTTCGTCGAACGGGCGCGGCAGGAAGTCCACGGCCCCGGCCTTTATCGCACGAACGGAGAGCGGCACGTCGATTTCGTCGGTTACGAAGATCACCGGGATCGCATCCCCCCGTTGCTTGAGGCGCTCGATCAGTTCGATGCCGTCGATCGCTGGCAGACGCACATCGGCGACGATGCAACACGGCGCCTCAGGCAGCCGTGCATCGAGCAAGGCACCGGCCCAGGCGAATGTCTCGATCAGGTAACCCTCGTCGCGCAGCAGGGCATGCAACCGCGAACGGGCCTCTCCCTCGTTATCGACGATCAGGACCTTGCCCGGCCTTGCGCTTTCATCGGCGGGATTGCGCATCGGCTGGTTGATGGGATGGGTCATTTCACTACTCCTGCTGCCGGAGTCGGAAATGATCCAAAGTGCACACAACGGGCAATCCCCTCTTTCGGGGGGCTTTCCTTGCCAGCCGCAGCGGGACTACACGCAGGCAATGGAAGACAGCGAATTTCAGGCCCCCATCCGCATCGCCGTGGTCGACGACCACCCGCTTCTGCGCGACGGCATCGTCGCCGTCTTCGCGACCCAGCCCGATCTGGAACTGATCGCGGTGGGTGAGGACGGCGAGGCGGCGGTCCGCATCTATCGCGAGGCGCGCCCCGACATCCTGCTGCTCGACCTGCAGATGCCCAATGTCGACGGGGTGGAGGCGATGACGCGCATCCTCGCCGAATTTCCCGAGGCGCGCATCCTGGTGCTCACGACCTATTCGGGCGATGGCCGCGCGACGCAGGCGATCAAGGCGGGGGCCTCGGGCTACCTGCTCAAGAACAGCCTGAGGACCGAACTGCTCGACGCGATCCGCTCGGTCCATCGGGGTGGCACGCACTTCGACAGGCAGGTGTTCGGCGCCGCCGACCGCGAGGCCAAGCGCCTGACCGCGCGCGAGAGCGACGTGCTGGAACTGGCGGCGGCGGGTAATTCCAACAAGCAGATCGCGGCGCGGCTGTCACTGTCCGAGGACACGGTGACAGGCTATATGAAGGCGATCTTCGCGCGGCTCGGCGCGATGGACCGCACGCATGCGGTGGCGATCGCCGTGCGCAACGGGTTGATCGAGCTTTAGATTCTTCCGCTTTTCATCATTGGATTCGCCTCCTGTCGTCATTGCGAGCGTAGCGAAGCAATCCAGGGCCGCGCAAACCGCCCTGGATTACTTCGCTACGCTCGCAATGACGAAAGAGGTGAGAAGAGGAGAGCTTACCGATACGCGATCTTCGCGGGCAGGCTCAGCCGGATCGAGGTGCCCTGTCCCGCCGCATTGGCGATCGCGAAGGCGCCGCCCAGCCGCTCGATCCGCTCGCGCATTCCGGTGAGGCCGAAGTGCCCCGCGCGCCCGCCTGCCGCGCGCACGTCTTCGGGCAGACCGACGCCGTCGTCCACCACCCGCAGCGAAAGCCGGTCGCGGCCGTGGTGGATCTCCACCCGCACCATGCCCGCCCGGGCATGCTTGACCGCATTGGCCAGCGCTTCGCCCACCGCGAGTTCCAGTTCCTCGGCGACCGGAGCGCCGACCAGCCGCTCGGGGCCGTCGACCTTGACCTCCCACGGCAGGGTATCGCCCACCACGCGTGCGGCGCAGGCGCGCAGGGTTTCGGCGATGCATTTGGGCTCGGCATCCTCGCGCAGGCCCCGCACGCGCTCGCGGCCGTGGAGCAGGACGTCGTCGGCACGCTCCAGCGCTTCCTCGATGGCGGTGTGGGCGGGGGTGCCCGGCGTGGTCAGGTGCAGCACCGTCTGGAAGCGCAGCATCAGGCCCTGGAAGCCCTGTAGCAGCGTATCGTGCAGGTCCTGTGCGATGCGCTCGCGTTCGGCCACGCGTTCCTCGATGCGGTCGCGCAGGGACTGCATGGCGGCGCGCATGCGCCAGCGAAACAGCGCGTAGCCACCGAGCACCGCGCCTGCCAGCACGGCAAGGCGGAACCATGCGGTCTGCCAGAAATGCGGGGCGATGACGAAAGTGGCGGTCGCTTCCCGCTTCGCCCACGGCCCGTCGCCGGTGGCGGCGGTGACGTGGAAACGGTAGGTGCCTGGACCGAGCCCTGCGTAATCGACGCGGCGGCGCCCCTGCGCCTCCACCCAGTTCTCGTCCATCCCGTCGAGCCGGTAGCGATAGCGGTTGTTCTCCGCATCGGCGAGGCCGAGTCCGACGTAGGACAGGCTGACGCGCGTGGTGCCCGCAGGCAGGTGCGTGTTTGCGAGCGGATAGGCATGGCCGTCCACTTCCAGCGCGGTCACCGCGATCGGCATGTCGGCTTTGAGCGGGGCGATGCGCGAGGGATCGACCTGCACAACTCCGGTGCTGGTGACGAACCACAGGCGTCCCTGCGCATCGACGGCGGCGTCGTTGGCGGAATAGGATTCGGTGCGCGCGCGGATCACGCCGCTCTGGCCGAAGCGGGCGAGCGGGATCGGCGTGCCGGGCTTCGCGAAGGCGGCATCGAAGTCAGCCTCGGCCACGCGGATGATGCCGCCTGACGAGATCAGCCAGTAATGCCCGGCGACGCGCACGATGCCCATCACCCCTGCCAGCCACGGATACGTCCGCGCGCTCAGCTGCTGCGCGCGCCGGCCGTCGTAGCGGGCGAGGCCCGCCTCGCCGCCGATCCATGTCTCGCCGTCCATCTGCTTGAGCATGCGCACGAAGCCAACGCCGCCCTTGCTGCCTGCGCCGTCGCCTTCGGGCCAGATGGGCGTGGTCTTGCCGTCGTGGACGCGGGCAAGCAGGCGCAGCGGCTGGTTGACGATGAAGGTATTGGGCCCCGGCGCGATGAAGGTCGTCGCGGGCGGAAGGCTCTCGTCCTTGGTCCAGCGGGTGCCGTCGAGCCGGAACATGCCGGAGGCCGATACCGATTCCCACAGCCGTCCCTGCGGATCGGAGGCACAGGCCTGGGCGAACTGGCGCTCATGCTCCAGCGGGCCGACGATCCGCGTCGCGGCGGCGCCGCGCACGAGATATTCGTTCTTGTACGTGAGCACATAGGCGCCGACGCCCGAAACCGAGCAGACCTCGGAAACCAGCCCCGAACGCAGGATCAGCTGCGCCTTGCCATCGACGATGCGGTAGAGGCCCTCGTCCCCGCCGATGTAGAGAGAGCCGTCCGGGCCGGTGGCGATGCCGGTGCGCACTCCCTTGATCGCGGCGTAGCGCACGACCGGGGTGCGTACGAAGCGGTGCAGGCCGTCCGGCGCACCGCCCCAGATGGTGCCCTCACCGTCGCGCATCAGGGTGAACATGCCGACGGGGTAGGTCTGCGCGTGGTCCATGCTCAGCGCGCCGCGCGGCACGGTCGCGAGACCCGAGGCATTGCCGGCGATCCACAGCAGGTCGTCGTCGTCGAACAGCATCTCGCGCCAGCCGTCGCCGCCGTTCAGCGGCTCGCCGAAACCGACGCCGGTTTCCGTGAAACCCTTCGCGGTCAGGCGCTGGAGGCCGTCGCTCGAATAGAACCACATCGCGCCGGTGCGGTCCTCGCGGAAGGCGGGACCGAGGTTCATGAGCGCGGGCACCGTCTCCAGCTTGCGGCTGCCGGGGGCCAGACGGCGCAAGTCGGGATTGGAGGCGATCCAGATGGCACCATTGCTCTGGCGGTACATGCGCAGCAACGGGCCGTCGACGTCGATCACGTCCCAGCGGCCGTGCATCCAATGGCGCAGCTGCGAGCCGAAGCCGCTCCAGGTGGAAACCCAGATCGAGCCGTCGGGCGCGGCGATGATGTCGGTGATGCGCCCGCGCGGCTTTTCCGGGTTGGCGCCGCGCAAGTGCCCGTCCCTGAGCCGGGCGATGCCGCCGAAGGCATAGCCCACCCACAGGCTGCCGTCCGGCCCCGCGGCCAGGGCGGTGACCTGCCGGGCGCGGAAGTTGTCGAAGTCCTCGGGCTCGACGCGCAGGAAGTTCAGCCCGTCGAATCGGTAGAGCCCGTCGCCCGAGCCGAGCCACAGGAACCCGTCGCGGGTGCGGGCGATGGCGCGGATATCGGGCGGGGCGCCGTCCGCCAGCGACCAGTAGCGGCTGGCGTAGCCGGGGATCTCGGTGGCAGGCGAGGCGAGCAGTGCAGGCGCGCAGAGGCTCGCGCCGACGAGGGCGGCGATGGCGCGGAAAAGCGGGCGGGCGACACGGATGGGACGCATCGCCCGCGCATTGCATGCGCCCGCGCGGGCGGCAAGGTAACCTTTCGTTTGTCTTTCCAAGGTTCGTCATTGCTTCGCTGTGCTCGCAATGACGCGGTGTTGTCAGGGACGATGCGGCACGGCGGAGGCCGGGTCGCGCAGGAACACCAGCGTCGCGCCCAGCACGATCGCGCCGGCCAGAGCCAGCGGCAGGGCCAGTCCGCCATGCATCAGCAGCAACGCGCCCACGGCGGCACCCGCGAAGATCGAGAGCACAGCGCCGATGCGACGCGCGAAGTTGGGCGTCTTGCCGCCCACATGATCCGCCGCGATGCCGGTGATGGTTAGGGTGAGCACGGTGGTGGTTAGGTCCGGCACCTTCAATTGGCGCACGGTCGCATTGCGCAGCCCCATCGCGAAGCCCGTGAGCGCGATCACGGCCATTACGGCCGCCTTCGGCGCCTGCGCGGCGACATCGACGTCGAGCGCGATCAGCGCCGCGATCCACAGCAGTGCGGCTTCGATCACCGCAGCCCACAGCAGCCAGCGGCCGAGCGCACGCTCGACATGCGCACGGGCGAGATGCCCGGCTCCCCATGCGCCCACCATGAAGGCGATCAGCGCCAGCACCGAGGGGATCACCTTGAAGCCCGGCGTTCCCGCCGCCGCGAAGCCGAGGAACACGACATTGCCGGTCATGTTGGCGGTGAACACCTTGCCCAGTCCCAGCACCGAAGCTGCATCGACGAGGCCGGTGGTCGCGGACAGCAACAGCAGCAGGCACGGCAGCAGGGCGGATTTGCCGGGAGCGGAAACGGAAGAAGCGGAAATGGGGGGCGGGGTAGACATGATGCGATCTCCTGAGCGATGCGGAAGGGTCTACCGGGCGAAGACCTGCTGGTTTATCCGAATAAATTGGTTCGTTACGTTCGAGGATTTGGAAAAGATATCAGAACCGGAAATTGCTTTCGAGGCCCAGCATACGGATGGTCTTCGCGGTGCCGGTGTCGCGGATGAACGCGCCGGGCGCAAAGGCCGAGACCGACATCGACAGTTCCAGTTCCGCCGTGGCCTGCCAGGCGAGGGTTGCCTCGACCTCCTTGCCGATGAAGCGGGCGCGGCTGTTCCCGGCCGCGCGGATCAGGTTGCCGGGGATGTCGTAGATGCCGTCGCTGCGCGACTGGCGCCAGTAGGCCGCAGCCGCCACTCCCGCCGAGACGGTGGGGGTAAGCTGCAGGCCCAGTGCAGGGTGCAAGTTGACGATGTTGTAGGGGCCGACCGGCGAGAGTTCGCCGAAGTACTTGCCCTTGGGAAACAGCGCGTTGAACGTGCCGAGGCGATTGTCGCCGGGATGACGGTCGCCGCTGACCACGTTGGCGCGCAGGGTCAGGTCCGGCGAGAACGGCAGGTGCGGGAAGCCGCGCCCGAACTCCGAGCCCAAAGTCCAGGCCGAGATCGCGCCGCGGCGGGCGCCTTCGCCGAAGTGTCCGAACTGGTAAACGCCCTCGACGTTCCAGTGCCAGTCTCCGCGTACGGCGTGCCATCGCGCGCCGATGCTGTGACGCGTCTCACCGCCGCTGCGGTCTCTCCAATGGGCGGCGTCGTTGCGATAGCCGAGGTAGTAGAGATCCATCTCTGGCATCGCCGCATAGGCGCCCCACAGGGCCTTTTGCGAAGAGGTGCGGTCGTCGAAGCTGCCTTTGCCCGGCTGGACCGGGCGCACGGCTAGCAGGCTGACTTTCGCGCTGCCGACCGCCACGTTGGCGCGCAAGCCGTCGAATGCGAGCGTGACGTTGGGACCATAGCGAGTGCCGACCAGGCGCTCGCTGCCCAGCGACAGCATCTGTCGCCCGGCGCGCAGGGTGACGGGGCCGAGGTCGGCCTCGGCAAAGCCCTGCATCAGGTCCAGGCCAGTGCCGTCGGTCGGCCCGGGCGAGGGGGCGACGCTGATCGAGGTGGCGAAAACCGGCTGGACGAAGGCGCGCAGCTTGCCGACGTGCAGGTCGGCGTAAGGCAGGGCGCGCAGCCAGACATAGCCGTCGTTAGGCGCGGCGGCGCCGCCCCACAGGTTCTCGGCATAGTTCTCGTTACGGGCGCGAAGTTCGACGCCGGTAGAGAGCCAGGCCTCGCCACCTGCGATGTCGCCTAGCGGGATGTACTTGAACGGGCCGGTCCAATGGTGATCCCGCTTTTCGGCGCTTTCGAGGTCTGACCAGTCCTCGTCGTAGCGGGTCACGGTGAGGGTCGGGGCTTCCCATGCCTCCTTCGGCGCGGCCAGGGCGGTGTGGGGAAGAAGCGTGGCGAAGGGGAGCAACCATGCCAGCCGCCGTCGTCCCGGACTTGATCCGGGGCCGCTGGCCTGGCGGCGCTCACCAGGATGCGCGCACCGCAAAGGCGCGCCTGAAGACAGCCACCGGTCCCGGGTCGAGCCCGGAACGACGCACTTACGCATCGCCCTGCCCCCTGCGCGCCAGCACCGCGACCAGCACGAAACCGCCGACGAGGCCCATGTGCTCGAAGAAGGCGTTCATCGCGGCGAAGCGCTCGGGGCCGTCGGGCATGACCCAGAAGGCGTTCGCCACCAGCGCGGCGAAGAACGTGAACACGCCCAGCATCCCGGCGCCCAGCCAGACCAGACGGCCCGAGAGGATCAGCAGCGGTCCGATCAGTTCGACGGCAATGGTCAGCGCGGCCCACAGCGCGGGCGGGGTCAGGCCGAAGTGGGCCTGCTCCGCCAGCGCGGCGGGCCAGTCGCCCAGCTTGTCGATGCCGCCTACCAGGTAAGCGCTCACCAATGCGAGCCGGGCGAAGAAGGCGGTGGGGGTGAAGTCCAGCACTACCCCGATGATGGAAGGCGTGCGGTTCATCGGGGGCAGGCTCGCCATGGCTTACGCTCCCTGATGGATTTCGGCGATATAGCCGCCGGGGAAGCGCACGATGGCGGTCTGACGCTTGTTGACTTCGCTGGGCGCGACGAGGGTTTCGACGCCTGCCGCCGTGGCCTTAGCCAGCGTGGCGGCAAGATCGCTCACGGCGTAGCCGGTCATGTCGCGACCATAGGGCCAGGGCAGTTGCCCGTCGGAGACAAAGACCGTCATCTTGCCGTAGCCGCTCTCGATGGAAACGCGGCGGATGGTCTTGCCCGGCTCGCCGATCTCGGCGCCCGAGGCGGCCTTGTCGTCGGCGGTGATCCTGCCGTGGGCGTAGCCGGTCCAGCTCTTCACAAAGGCGTCGGCGGCGTCAGGCGTCAGGTAGACGCGGTTTTCGGGCACGCTGCTAAGCTGTGCGTAGTTGGGCTTGGCAGAGTGCCAGTAGATCTGCATGTTCACGCCGCCCGGCCACTGCACCAAGGAATCGCGGCCGATCGGATCGGGGAAGGTGGCGATGCGGCGTACCGCGCCGTGCTTCACGGCAGAGGCCACCGCCGCGTCGATGTCGGTGACGAGGTAGCCGGTGCGCTCGTCGCCGAAGGGATAGGGGATCGGCGTCTTGAAGCCGAACACCGAGACGGTGGCCGAAGGCGTCAGCACCAGCTGCGATTTGGTCAGGCTCTTGGTCGGCGTCACCTGAAACTCGCCCTGCTTGCTGGTGGTGCCGCCGAAGGTGGCGACGAAGCTGGAGACGAAGCTGTCGAACTGCTCCTGCGGCACGTAGACGTGGGTGGTGTCATACTGCGCGCCGACCGAATAGTCGGCGGTCTCGGCGGCATAGGCCGGTGCGGAGGTCAGGACTGCGGCGGCGATCAGGAAAGTGAAGCGCTTCATCGGGGGCTCCTTTGGGGCGAGTTTCATCGTCGTCTGGAACCGGTCCGCTGCATGTTCAGCGGCCGGTCCAGAACGGTTTAAGACTTGATCGAACTCCCAACGATCCGAATAAAATCGTCCGGTCTGTTCTATATTCTGGAAAACTACACTTCGGCTTAGACGGCCCAGCAGCCGCAGCCGAGCGATCCCCAGAACGTCTGGACATCGGCGGCCGGGACGTTGGCCCCAAGCGCTGCGGCGTGGTCGTGGCCATGGACGCCGCAGCTGCTGGCGCAACCGCATGCCGAGGCCAGCTTCTGCTTGGCTTCGGGCGTCTGGTAGTAGCCGCCGAAGGTCGCGACCGGCGACCAGTCGGGCATCGGGCGCGGAAGCTCAGGTGCGAGAGGTGCAAAGTCACCGTCGCCATGGACCACCTTGCCGCCCAGCATCGTCAGGATCGAGCGGATGTGCACGATCTCGTTGTCCGGCACGGCGAAGTAATCGTCGGACAGTAGCGCGAGGTCGGCGAGTTGGCCCGCCTTGATCTGGCCCTTCTTGCCCACTTCGGTGGAGAACCATGTGTTCTCGTGCGTCCACATGCGCAGCGCCTTCTCGCGGCTGACGCGGTTGTCGCCGCGATAGAGCGAGAGGCCGCCCACGGTGCGCCCCGTCACCAGCCATGAGAGCGAGACCCACGGGTTGTAGCTGGCGACGCGGGTGGCGTCGGTGCCCGCGCCTACCGGGATGCCGGCGGCGATCATGCGGGCGATCGGCGGGGTGCGCTCGGCCGCCTTGGCGCCGTAGCGTTCAACGAAGTATTCGCCCTGATAGGCCATGCGGTGCTGCACGGCGATGCCGCCACCGAGCGCGGCGATGCGGTCAATATTGCGGTCGCTGATCGTTTCCGCGTGGTCGAAGAACCAGTTGATGCCCTGCAGCGGGATGTCGGCGTTGACCTTTTCGTAGACGTCGAGCGCGCGGCCGATCGTCTCGTCATAGGTAGCGTGGAGGCGCCAGGGCCAGCGGTTTTCCGCCAGCAGGCGGATGACGGGTTCGAGGTCGCCCTCCATGCTCGGCGCCATGTCGGGGCGGGGCTGGCGGAAGTCCTCGAAGTCGGCGGCGGAATAGACGAGCATCTCGCCTGCGCCGTTGTGGCGATAGGTGTCGTCGCCCTGTCCCGGCGTGACCTGCTTGGCCCAGCCTGCGAAGTCGGCAAGCTCCTCCTTCGGCTTCTGGGTGAACAGGTTGTAGCTGATGCGGACGGTCAGCTGGTCGTCCTGATGCAGCTTCTCGATGATGTCGTAGTCGTCGGGATAGTTCTGGAAGCCGCCGCCCGCGTCGATCACGCCGGTGACGCCCAGCGCGTTGACCTCGCGCATGAAGTGGCGGGTGGAATTGAGCTGGTATTCGGGCGGCAGCTTGGGGCCCTTGGCCAGCGTCGAATAGAGGATCGTCGCATTGGGCTGGGCCAGCAGCAGGCCGGTGGGGTTGCCCTGGCTGTCGCGCATGATCTCGCCGCCCGGCGGGTTCGGCGTGTCCTTGGTGTAGCCCACCACGCGAAGGGCAGCGGCGTTGAGCAGCGCGCGGTCGTAGAGGTGGAGGATGAACACCGGCGTGTCAGGGGCGACGGCGTTGAGTTCCTGGATCGTGGGCAGGCGCTTTTCGGCGAACTGGTGCTCGGTGAAGCCGCCGACCACGCGCACCCACTGCGGGGCGGGGGTGTTGTCGACTTGCTTCTTAAGCATCGCCATCGCTTCGGACAGGCTGGTCACGCCGTCCCAGCGCAGCTCCATGTTGAAGTTGAGGCCGCCGCGGATGATGTGCATGTGGCTGTCGATCAGGCCGGGGATCAGACGGTGCCCCTTGGCGTCGATCACAGTGGCTTCGGGCGCGGCGGCGCGCACTTCGGCCTCGCTGCCGACCGCGAGGAACTTGCCGTCGCGGATAGCCACCGCTTCTGCCTGCGGGTTTTCACGGTCGAGGGTGGTCACCTTGGCGTTGATGATGATCGTGTCGGTCATTGTCTTGTCCTTGGTTCGACCCGCTCGGGCCGCGAGAGTTTGGGGCAGGAGCGACGCGGCGGCCGCTCCCAGAAACGTGTGGCGGCGCGAGATCATGCGTCGTGCTTATCGGCGTCGCCGGGCAGGCGGCCGAGGACGTGATCGCGGCACTCGGTCATGACGAACTGCGCGACGTTGTTTTTCGTCACGAACCGGCTCGCCAGCGGCACGATCTGCTCGCCGAGCAGGATTCCCAGCAGGCCGACCAGCGCGATCATCGGCGGCGCAGGCGAACGGACGCCGAGGAGACTGTAGACGACACCCACCAGCAACCCGGCGGCGATGGAGAGAAGGTAGGCTTTCATCGGAGGTCTCCTCGGACGTTTGTTCTTCGCTCCGGGTGTCCCTTGTTCCTGAGATGGCGTCTGAGTTGGCCATCATGGAAAAAGCCGGAGCGAAGCCTGTTCGGATCAGCCCTGCACGAAGGCGAGCAGATCGGGGTTGATGGTGTCGGCGTTCACCGTGAGCATGCCGTGGGAGTAGCCCTCGTAGATTTTCAGCGTCGCGTTCGGCAGGATCTCGGCCTGCAGTACGCCGGCGTTCTTGTACGGCACGACCTGGTCGTCATCGCCGTGCAGCACGAGAGTGGGGACGGTGATCGCCTTCAGGTCTTCGGTCTGGTCGGTTTCGGAGAAGGCCTTGATGCCGTCGTAATGGGCCTTGGCGCTGCCCATCATGCCCTGGCGGCACCAGTTGTCGATGACGGCTGGCTTCACTTCGGCGCCTTCGCGGTTGAAGCCGTAGAAGGGACCGGCTGCGACATCGCGGAAGAACTGCGCGCGATTGGCGGCAAGACCGGCGCGCAGGCCGTCGAACACCTCGATCGGCAGGCCGCCCGGGTAGGCTTCGGTCTTGAGCATGATCGGCGGCACGGCGCTGACCAGCACGGCCTTGGCGACGCGGCCCTGCGGGATGCCGTAGCGCGCGACGTAGGCCGCCACTTCACCGCCGCCGGTCGAGTGACCGATGTGGACGGCGTTCCGAAGGTCGAGGCGTTCCATCACCGCGGCGGCGTCGGCGGCGTAGTGGTCCATGTCGTGACCCTCGCTGACCTGTGCGGAGCGGCCATGGCCACGGCGGTCATGGGCGACGACGCGGAAGCCCTTGGACAGGAAGTACAGCATCTGCGCATCCCAGTCGTCCGACGAGAGCGGCCAGCCGTGGTGGAAGACGATGGGCTGCGCGTCCTTCGCGCCCCAGTCCTTGTAGAAGATTTCGACGCCGTCAGTGGTGGTTACGTAGGCCATGATGCTGATCCTTCGGGTGAGAACTGGGCTTTGTACTGCGGGGGCTTCGACAAGCTCAGCCTGAGCGGGAACAGGACTGTACTATGAAACCGCTCAGGCTGAGCTTGTCGAAGCCCCCTCCTGAAGAGGGGGTGGAACCGGCGGCCCGATGAGGGTCGGGGGGTGATGAGCCGCCGGTTCCGAGCTTAAATCAGTGACCGCCTTCGGACGCGCCGAACATGGACTTGGCGTACTTGATGCCCAGGCCGTAAGCGCCGCCCCAGACCTTGGCGATGCCGGTGGTGCTGTCGTACGTCTCGGTACGCGCCCAGTCGCGCTGCAGTTCGAGCAGATACTGCAGCGAGGTCATCGGCACGGCGCCAAGCTGGATCATGCGCTGCACGGCGCGCTCATGCGCTTCTTCCGAGATGTCGCCGCAGGCGTCGGTGATGACGTAGGCTTCGAAGCCCTGCTCGATCGCCGATGCCACCGGGCCGACGATGCACACCGAGGTCCAGAGCCCCGCGAAGACGATGCGCTGCTTGCCGATGCGGTTGATCTCGCAGATCACGGCTTCGTCTTCCCAGGTGTTCATGCTGGTGCGGTCGAGCAGTTCCTGGCCGGGGAAGGCGTCGGTGATCTCGTCGAACATCGGGCCGGAGAAGCTCTTCTCGGCGACGGTGGTGAGGATGGTGGGGACGTTGAACGACTTTGCACCGCGCGAGATCAGCGCCGCGTTGTTGCGCAGCAGTTCGGGCGAGATCGACTTGGTCGCGAAGCTCATCTGCGACTGGAAATCGATCAGGACGAGCGCGTGGTTGTCAGGCGAGATCAGCGACTTGCCGGGGGTCGCAGTTGCGGTGAGCGTCATTGGTAGGTCCTCCTGTTGCTGGGCGTCCTTGCCCGTTGAGATGCATACTGGAGCGAGATGGTCGTTCCAGATAGGCGCATAAAATCGTTCCGAACTTTCGATTAAATCGAAAAGATCGAACCAGTGTTCGGGGTGTCGAGAGCTTGCGAGAGGCTTATGAGCCGAACCGCATGGCCGCGGAATCAACCGAAAGTATTACACCCGATCGAGGGGGGCACGCGGTTCGGCTCAGGCTGGCGACAGGCCCCGCCTTCGAAGGGCCGGTCGCGGATGAGGTATCGTTAAGCGGCGTCGACGAGGACGAGTTCGCTGTCCTCGAGCGCCGTCACGCGGATCACGTCGAGGTCGCGGATCGCCGCACCGTCGCGGGCATTGACCAGCACGTCGTCGATCTTCACCGCGCCGCTCGCTGGGACGAGGTAGGCCTTGCGATCGGCGCCGATCGGATACTCGGCCGTCTCACCGGCTTTCAGCGTCGCGGCGACGATGCGGGCGTCGGTGCGGATCGGCAGGGCGTCGCCGTCACCGTCGTAGCCCGAGGCGAGGGTCTCGAAGTGTCCGGCGCGGTCGCCCTTGGGGAAGGGACGGGCGCCCCAGCTGGGCTTTTCACCGTTGCGGGTGGGCAGGATCCAGATCTGGAAGATCTTCGTGGTCACGTCCTCGAGGTTGTATTCGGAGTGACGCACGCCGGTGCCCGCGCTCATGACCTGAACGTCGCCGGCTTCGGTGCGGCCCTTGTTGCCCAGGCTGTCCTCGTGGGTGATTGCGCCTTCGCGGACATAGGTGATGATCTCCATGTCGCGGTGCGGGTGCGGCGGGAAGCCGGTCTTCGGCGCGATGGTGTCGTCGTTCCACACGCGCAGGTTACCCCAGTGCATGCGGGCCGGATCGTGGTAGTCGGCGAAGGAGAAGTGATGCTTGGCGTCGAGCCAGCCGTGGTTGGCGCCGCCGAGGCTGTCGAAGGGACGAAGTTCGATCATCTTGGGTCTCCGGTGGAAGCGGCGGGTTGAGAGTGCCGCTTCGTTGAGCCCTTTGTATGGGTTGCGATCTTTTCCGTTCAGATAGATAAAACCAATCGATCTTTTCGAGGAAATAGAAAAGTGAATAACCCAGGCACACCCACGCTCGATCAGTTGACGATCTTCCAGACGATCGTGGAGACCGGCAGTTTCGCAGGCGCCGGACGCAAGCTGAACCGTGCGGTCTCGGTCATCAGCTATGGCATCGCCAATCTGGAGGCGCAGCTCGGCGTGATGCTGTTCGAGCGCGAAGGCACCCGGCGCCCGAAACTGACGGAACAGGGACGCGCGGTGCTGGCCGAAGCGAAGGCGATCTCGCAGGGTGTGGACGGACTGCGCGCCAAGGTGAAGGGCATGCTCGACGGGCTTGAGGCCGAGGTGAACCTGGCGCTCGACGTCATGCTGCCCGCCGACCGCGTCGGGCTGGTGCTGCGCGACTTCGCCGTGACGTTCCCCACCGTCCAGCTGCGCCTTCATGTCGAGGCGCTGGGCGCGATCACCGCGCTGGTGCTGGACAAGGAGGCGGTGGTCGGGCTGTCCGGTCCGCTATCGGCCGGTGTCGAGGGTATCGACAGCCGCTCGGCGGGCTCGGTGGCGATGGTGCCGGTGGCCGCGCCCGATCATCCGCTGGGCCGCATGATGAAGATCGAACCCGGCGCGGGGCGGGACTATACGCAGCTGGTGCTCTCCGACCGTTCGCGCTTCACCGAAGGGCAGGACTACTCGGTGTTCAGCCCAAAGACCTGGCGGCTTGCCGATCTCGGCGCCAAGCATGCGCTGCTGCGGCAGGGAATCGGCTGGGGGAACATGCCGATGCCGATGATCGAGGCGGATCTCTTCGCCGGAACGCTGGTACGACTGGCGATGCCGGACCATGTCGGGGGGACGTATCGCTTTTCCGGCATATGGCGGCGCGATACGCCTCCCGGTCCTGCGGCAAGCTGGCTTCTGGACCGGTTCGTCACACTCGGCCAGGATGATCGTGAAATGGAGGGAATGGGCGATGTCTGACGAATGGCATCGAGCGCATTCCGGGCGACTGACCCGCGCCTTCAGGCCGCGATCGCCTTGCGCCCGAGTCCGATGGTCAGCGCACCGAGCAGGACGCCGGCCACGAGGTGGCCGGCAAAGTCCATCGCCGACATCGCGATGGGATGGCAGAACGCCAGCAGTCCGAACGACAGGAACGCTATTCCCGTCCCCGCGAGCATCAGCGACCGCACCGGATTGAGCGACCGCGTTCGCCGCAGTGCCAGCACGGTGATAGCAATCATGGGAACTCCGGCGACCAGTACGAACGTGAAGCAATAGCTGCCGTGCCCCAGATGCCCGACGGGCTGGCTGGATATGCCGATGCTGTAGGCCGCCAGCGTCAGCCAGATGCCCAGGCACGCCATGATCCAGCCGCTCGTCCGCGCGGGGGCGCCAGGTACGCTGGCCGACAAGGCGGCTGTGAACGCGGCGATACCCAGGACAAGTGACAATACGATATTGGCGGCGGCGACCCCGGCAAGGGGACCGGCCCAATCCGTACCGGCGCGGTGGAGCATTTGGGTCGCGAGATAGCCGATTCCTAGCGCGACCGGGCTCCAGGCGAGGGCCCGCCGCCACGCCGGAGCCACGCGGCGTACCGGCACGGCCTCGTCGCAAAGCGTATCGATCAGGGTGTCATGGTCAACCATGTGTCTGCTTTCCATGTTCGCGCAACCTGACGATCGCGCGGTGCAGCAAGGATTTTACGGCGGAAACGGAGAGCCGGCTTTCCTGCGCGGCGGCATCGAGCGACATCTCCTGCAGCTTCACCATCTCGATCATCTGCCGCTGGCGTTCGGGCAGCAAGTTCAGCATGCCCGCGAGTTCCCGTTCGGCGCCGATCGCTTCGAAGGCCGCCGCCGCGACGGGGTCGATGGCGCCGTCCAGGGTTTCTTCCCGATTGATCTCCCGGCCGCGGGATCGGCCCTGTCGGCGTAGCGCATCCACGGACCTTGCCGAGACGATGGCCGAAACCCAGGGCATCAGCGGCAGCGCGGGATCGTAAGTGTGACGCAGGCGATGAAGCGTCATCAGCACCTCCTGAACCACGTCCTCCGCCAGCACGTCATCGAAGATGCGCCGCCGTACCCGAACCCGGACGACCGGCACCAGCGCGCGCAGGACCAGCCGGTAGGCGCGCTGGTCGCCATCCTGCGCCCGCTGCATCAGGGCGGGCCATGCCTCCTCTCGCGGCGCATCCTCGAGCGGCAGTTCGTCCGTCACGCGGGGGCCACGCAGCCTCCGGCATGGTCGGTCGGGGTTGCATTCATCGTCTCGTCAAACCTTCTTGCCAGACGCCTTTCGCAAGGCATCGGTGGCGGTCTTCGTGTCCAGAACTTGCGGCAGTATCACCGGATCGCCGCCCTTGGCCGGATAGACCAGGTAGAGCGGCAGCCCGGATCGGCCGAGTTGCATCATAGCCTGCTCGATCCGCGCATCATAGTTGGTCGAGTCCGCCATCATGTACGTCGTGCCGGTGTCGGCAATGGCGGACTTGAACGCGGCAGTGGAAAGCACGGCCTTCTCGTTGACCTTGCAGGTCAGGCACCACTCGGCCGAGAAATCGACGAAGACCGCGTGACCGGCGGCCTGCGCCTTCGCGACGGCTTCGGGTGACCAGGGCACGGGCTTGTCGCTCACCGGCGCGGCGGATGCCTGCGTCGGTGCAAGCGCGGCGGGGGCCTGCAAAGCGCCGCCCGGCATGGCGAAAAGCGCGGCGATCGCCACGGCACCCAAGGCCGCAACGCTGTGCAGCGCACGCGCGGGACGGCCGGACATCGTGCGCCTTTGCGCCATGCCATAGATCCAGCAAGAGAACGCCAGCAGCAAGGCGCAACCGAGCATCAGCGCCAGCCCCGCGCTGCCCGTCTGCTGCGCCAGCACCCACAGCAGCCATGCGGCGGCGGCGAGCATCGGAAAGGCCAGCGCGTGCTTCAGCGTCGTCATCCAGGCACCGGGTTTCGGCAGACGCCGCGCCAGCGCCGGGCTGAAGGACAGCGCCGTGAACGGTGCCGCCACGCCCGCGCCCAGCGCCGCAAAGATGGCGAGCGCGGCCAGCGGCGGCTGGACGAGCGCAAAGCCGATGGCGCTGGCCATGAACGGACCGGCGCAGGGCGTCGCCACGACCACCGCCAGAGCGCCGGTGAGCGCTGCGCCAAGCAGGCCATCCTTCCCGTCCATCGTCTGGCCCATGCGCTGCAGCCCCAGTCCGAACTCGAAGAGACCGGCAAGGTTGAGTGCAGAGCCAAGCAGCACCAGCACCAGCAGTGCGACGACGAGCGGGGACTGGAGCTGGAAGCCCCAGCCCACCGCCTGGCCGCCGGCGCGCAAGGCGATCAACGTGCCGGCCAGCGCCAGCATCGCCAGCAGGGTTCCGCCGAGGAACGCCAGCCCTTCTCGTCGCATTTGTCGTGGGTCGCCGCCTTGCCGCGCAAGCCCGAACGCCTTGAGCGAGATGATCGGGAAGACGCAAGGCATTAGGTTCAGGATCAGCCCGCCCAGGAAGGCGGACAACAGGGCAACAAGCATGACGGGGCCTCTTGGCGACAGGAAGGATCGATCGTGGAGGAAAAGGTCAGCCGTGCTTCGCTTTCCACGCACGCACCGCGGCCATCGTCTTCTCGATGTGGGCCTGCGGGTTCATGTCCGTGTAACTGAGCAGGATCGTGCCGTTAGGGGCGATCACGAACGAAGTGCGGTTGGAGATCGTCTGCTTGCCGCCCTGCATCGTTGCGTCGAACCTGGCGGCGACCTTGGCGTTCGGATCGGCGGCGACGGCGAACTGGTTGCGGCATTCGGACTTCGAGAATTCCGCGACACGCTCGACATTGCCTGCGGTCACGCCGATCACGCTGGCGCCCAGCTTCTTGAAATCGCCGGTGGCTTCGGCGAACAGGTGCGCCTCTACCGTGCAGCCGGAAGTGAAGGCGGCGGGGAAGAAGTAAAGCACGACCGGCCCCTTCTTCAGCGCCTTTGCCAGAGAGAGGTCGAAGGGCTTGCCGCCCAGCGCGGCGTGCAGCGTGAAGTCAGGGGCCTTGGCGCCTTGAGGCAGGGCGGCGAAGCTCTGGCTCGGCACGGCGGCCGCGAATAGTCCAACGGCCAGCGACAAGGCGAAATTCTTTCGGATTTTCATCGGCTCTGCTCCAACGGGTATCATGGCGAAGGCGCTCCGATCGGGGGCCTTCCCATGGCTGTTCGCTGGAGCGCGGCAAAAAGTTGCGGTCCGAAAATCACTCGCCGCATTTTTCTGCCGGAGGGCGGATCCGGGAGACTTCGCTTGCGGATGGACTACTCGTCCCGGAGCGAATGCGGCTGGGCGCAATTCGTCGCAATATTGATTCCGTCATGCATCCCGCAGCGGCATCGGCCGTTAGAGCGGCATGGCCACCACGACCGACCGCTCGCCCCTGGTGGCCTGCCCCGCACCGCAGGCCGTGCGTTTCGCCGTTGTCCGCTGCCTCACGGAAGCGCTGGCCGCGCCTTTGTCCGATGCGGATGCCACGATCCAGTCCATGGCGGACGCCTCTCCGGCGAAGTGGCATCTGGCGCATACGACGTGGTTCTTCGAGACTTTCGTGCTGCGCGATCATCTTGAGGGCTACCGTCTGTTCGACGAGACATGGCCGTTCCTTTTCAATTCCTACTACGAGGCGGAAGGGCCGCGCCATGCGCGCCCGCAGCGTGGAATGCTCTCGCGCCCCTCGCTGGACGAGGTGCTGGCTTACCGCGCCCATGTCGATGCGCATGTGGAACTGCTTCTGGATCGCCCCGAACTTGCCGCGCTGATCGAACTGGGACTGAACCACGAGCAACAGCACCAGGAACTGATGCTTACGGATGTGAAGCATGCGCTTTCCCTGAACCCGCTGGCTCCTGCCTATGCGCCTTTGCTGGAGCGCGGCGCTTCGCCAGTGGCACCGATGGAATGGCAAAGCCAGGAGGGTGGACGCTATCGCATCGGCCATGAAGGTGGCCGGAGACCGGGCGGTTTCGCCTTCGACAACGAAAGTCCGGCGCATGACGTGCTGCTGGAGCCTTTCGCCCTCGCACGTCGTCTCGTGACCAACCGCGAGTGGGCGGAATTTATCGCCGATGGCGGCTATCGTAACCCGGCCTTATGGCTCTCGGACGGCTGGGCGTGGATAAATGCCGAGGGCATCGCGGCACCGCTCTATTGGCGCGGCGAGGCGGCCTTCACGCTGTCGGGCCTCCAGCCGATCCGGCCCGAGGCGCCCGTAACGCATGTCTCGTTCTACGAAGCAGACGCCTTTGCCACCTGGGCCGGGCACCGCCTGCCCACCGAGTTCGAGTGGGAAGTCGCCGCAGCCAGCCATGATCCGGCCGGCGGCGCCCAGCTTGACGAGGCTGTCGGCATCCATCCCCAAGGCTCGCCCGGCCTTTTCGGGGACTGCTGGCAATGGACCCGTTCCGCCTATCTTCCCTATCCGCGCTTCCGCCCGGCGGCCGGCGCAGTGGGGGAGTACAACGGCAAGTTCATGTCCGGCCAGTGCGTACTCAAGGGCGCCAGTTGCGCGACCCCGCGCGGGCATTCGCGCGCTACGTATCGGAACTTCTTTCCCCCCGAGAAGCGCTGGCAGTTCACCGGCGTGCGTCTAGCTAAGGACCTGTAGATCATGGCCACCGCCGTCCGCGAATTGATCGACACCTCCCGCGATGCCTTGCGCGCCCAATTCCGCCGCGACGTGCTGACCGGCCTTTCGCAGCAACGCAAGGCGATCCCCGCCCGCTGGTTCTACGACCATCGCGGCAGCCAGTTGTTCGAGGAGATCACGCGCCTCCCCGAATATTACCCTACACGTGTCGAGACCGGCATTCTCATGGCCCATGCCACGCGGATCGGGCGCATGGTGGGATCGAAGCACCACGTCGTCGTCGAATTCGGTGCGGGCAGCGCAACCAAGACGCCGCTGCTGCTCGGCGCGATCTGGCCCGCCGCCTACGTGCCGATCGACATCTCGGGCGAATTCCTGAGCGAGTCCTGCGAAGCGCTGGCGGCGCGTTACCCGGACCTTCCGATCTACCCGGTCGAGGCGGACTTCAGCCAGCCCGCCACGTTGCCCGCCGAAGTGGGGCAGCACCCGCGTCTGGGCTTCTTCCCCGGCTCCACGATCGGCAACATGGAACCGATGGCCGCCGCCGACCTGCTGCGCTCGATGCGCCGCACGCTGGGCGCGGGCAGCCTGCTGCTGATAGGCTTCGACCGGATCAAGAGCGAGACGGAACTGGTTTGCGCCTACGACGATGCGCAAGGCGTGACGGCGGCGTTCAACCTCAATCTCGCCGACAGGATCAACCGGGAACTTGGCGGTACGATTCCTCGCGACGGCATCGCTCACCGCGCGGTCTGGAACGACGAACGTGCGCGGATTGAGATGCACATCGCCGCGACGCGCGACATCGACTTCGAGGTCTGCGGCCGCGCCTTCGCCATGGCGGCCGGCGAGACGATCCACACGGAGAACAGCCACAAGTACGACCCGCGCAGCGCCGATACCCTGCTGCTGGCTGGCGGCTGGGAGCCGCTGCAGGGCTTTGGCGATGCCGATGACAAGTTCATGGTGATCCTGGCCCGCGCGATTGGCGACGAATTGACCGCGTGATGCCGCTACCGTCCCGATAGCAGCACGATCGTGCGCGCCATCACGTAGAGGGAGGAAGGCATGGAGCCGAGGTCTGCGGTTTCCTCGCCTAAGGTGTGGGCGTGCTCGCCGCCGAGGCCGAAGCTCTCGACCACGCCCGACTTGCCCGAAACCGCCGCATAGGCCGCGTCGCTGCCGCCGCCGAAAGGCTTGTCGAGGATCGTGATCGGATAGCCGAACTCGCGCCCGGCCCCGGCGGCGACCTTGGCCATTTCGCGGGCCTTGTCGGTGGGGACCATCGGCGGGCGGTTGCGACCCAGAGTAAAGCTCACGCGCGTGCCCTCCACCGCCGGGGCGGCCGCGAGTTGCCGCAGGTGCGCCATCGTGGCGGTGACGTCGGCCTCGTCGATGTAACGGATGTCGGCGGTGGCTTCGGCAAGGTCGGGGATGATGTTGTGCTTCGAGCCCGACTGCGCGATCGTCCAGTTGAACTTGAACCCTTTGGCCGGATCGGAGAGGGCGGCGGTGCGGCCGATGATGTCGGCCGCCTCGACCAGTGCGTTGCGGCCATCCTGCGGAGCGACGCCGGCGTGGGAGGCCTTGCCTTCCACTTTGAGGGAAAGCGTGGCGATGCCGCTGGTGGCGAGGATGCGCTGCTTGCCGCCAGGCTCGCAGGAGAGGACGTAATCGTGCTCGGCGCCCAGTTGCTCGATCAAGTGCCGCGATCCGGGGGAGCCGATCTCCTCGTCCGGATTGAACGCGATCGTGATCGTCCCGTAGTCGCCGAAGCCCAGCTTCCGCAGCATTTCCAGCGTTCCCAGCACCACGGCAATGCCGCCCTTGTCGTCGCTGACGCCGGGGCCGGTGGCGATGTCGCCCTTGATCGCGAAAGGCCATTTCGCGGCCGTGCCGGACTGGTAGACGGTGTCCATGTGAGCGAGCAGGAGGAAGCGTGGGCCGCCGTTGTTCGCACGCTTGCCGTGTAGCGTGGCTACCAGCATGTCGCCTGCGGCGGGCGGCACCGGCTTGCGCTCCACGCTGGCGCCAAGGGCGGTCAGGCGCGCGTCGAGATAGTTCGCCATCGCCTTGAGGCCGGGCGCGTCGGACGAGCCGGAATCGATCGAGACCATCTCGCCGAGCTGCCGGATCGAGGCCGGAACCTGCCGCTCCACCTCGGCTTTCAGTGCTGCTTGCGACGGGGTGGCCGCGGCGGCACCCAACGGCACCCAAATAGCCCCTAGCGACACCAGCAGGCTACGGAGCACCCGGCTGGGGCGTTTCAGCCTGCCGGAAAACAGGGATGGGGCGGGGTGCGACATGATAGGGGCTCCTTGGATGTTCGCCGATGCGCAATTCAGGATTCACTTCGGTGTTGGGCTGTGGTTCAGAAGCGGCGCCTGCCAAACGGACAAGGGCGACGCTTCGCAGCGCCGCCCCCACAGTCCATTGGGCCGAACCCGCTGCTTACCAGTTGAAGGTCAGCGACGCACCGAAAGTGCGCGGCGCCTGGTACTGGTAGCGATACGACTGGTAGGTCGTGCTCGTCGGCAGGGCGCCGTTGGCGAGGATCAGGCGATCTTCGAGGTTGCGCACGTAGGCGGTCAGCGTCCAGTTCGCCGCGTCCGGGGTGTAGGTCACCATCAGGTCGGAACGGGTATAGCCCTTCTGCCTGTCGGTATCGAAGTTGTAGATCTGGAAGTAGCTCTTCGATTCGATATGCGTCTGTGCGCGCGGCGTCAGGGTGCCGCCCAGCACGTGGAAGTCGTGCTGGTAGCCCAGGTTGATCGACCAGTCGGGCGACTGTGGCGGACGCTTGCCAGACAGCTGGTAGTTGTAGCCGACCACGGTGCTGCCGTCGCTGCCGTAGACCGGCTCGGCGCGGCCGTCGGCTTGCGCATAGCGCAGCAGCACGCCGCTGGTGCCGGTGGCGAAATCGACGTAGCGGGCATGCGAGTAGGCGATGTAGACCGAGAACTGGTCGTCCGGCGTTGGCTGCCAGATGGTGTCCAGTTCGATGCCCTTGTAGCGCGACTTGCCGGCGTTCAGGATCTGCACCGAGACACCGCCCGCCGAGTTGATGACCGACTGGCTGACCTGCTGGTTGGAGTAGTCGTACAGGTAGGCCGAGAGATTGACCTGCAGCGTATTGCCGAAGAACCGGTTCTTGGCGCCGATCTCGTAGGATTTCACGGTCTCGGGATCGTAGACACCGAGGTCGGTGAAGCCGCCTGCCTTGTAGCCGGTGTCGAACTTGGCATAGACCATGTTCTGCGGCGTGACCTGGTAGTCCAGCCCTGCGTGGAACGTCGTCTTGCTCGACTTGGCGACCTGGTAGCCCGTGGCCGTGCTGTAGGCGCAACTGTCGGTCAGGTCGCAGCGGGTGCTGATGTACGTGTTGTAGTTGGTCGTCAGGATGTTGGTGTGGCGATCCTTCTTATCCTTCGAGTAGCGCGCGCCCAGCGATGCCGTCAGGCCCGGCACGATCTCGTAGGAAGCCTGACCGAACAGCGCCTTGGCCTCGGCGGTGATGTCGGGATAGGTGAAGCGCTGGATGAGGAAGTAGTCGCCATGCATGCTGTCCTGATCGGGGTAATCGGTGAACAGGCCGACGAAGTCGTTGGTCTCGCGGAAGTAGTAGGCGCCGAACTGCCACTTGAACGGGCCGGTCGAATTCGACGACAGGCGTACTTCGTGGTTCCAGGTGCCGACGTCTTCGTACTGCTCGAACGAGATGGTCTGGCGGTTGGTGCCGGGATTGCCGCCGAAGGCATACTTGCGGCCGTATTCGAAGTGGCGATAGCCGCCCTGGTAGGTCAGCGTCGCGAAATCGAGGTCGTAGTCGATCTGCGAGCGCACGTTCCATACGGTGTAGCGCATGAAGCCGCCGTCCGGGCTGTAGAAGCTCTTGCCGTTGCCCTTGTCGGGTGCGGTCAGGATGAGGTCGCCGACGTTGAAGCCGCTGGGAACGTTGGCGGCGGTGTAGGTCTGCAGCGGGAAGCCGTTGATCACGGTGCCGACGCCGTTGTTGTGCGCGTATTCGCCGGTCAGCAGCACGTTGAGGCGAGAGGTCGGCTTCCACAGCACGTGCAGGCGTGCGGCCTTGCTGTGCTCGTCGTCGCCGTCCTTGCCCGGCGTGTCGCGGAAGCCGTTGCGGTCGCGAGTCTGGAACGAGGCGCGGATGGCGAGGTCGTCGGTAAGCGGCAGGTTCACCATGCCCTTGGTCGAGTAGAGATCGTAGTTGCCGATCTCGCCGCCGAGCTGTGCCTTGAAACCGTCGAGCGAGGGCTTGGCGGTGATCACCTGGATCGCGCCGCCGGTGGCGTTGCGGCCGAGCAGGGTGCCTTGCGGACCGCGCAGCACTTCGATGCGCTCGAGGTCGAAGAAACCGGCCTGCAGGCTGGTCGCGCGCTGGAGGTTGAAGCCGTCGATGCTGATCGAGACGGCGGGGTCGCCGATCTCGGTGACGTCACGGCTGGAGACGCCGCGCACCGCGATGATCGGTGCCGCGCCTGAATTGGTGATCGAGACCGAAGGCGCGATGCGGCTGATGTCATCGACGTTGCCGACGCTGTTGCGCTGGAGCGTCTCGGCGCTCAGCACGGTCAGCGAGAGCGGCGTCTTCTGCTCGGTGCTCGGGCGCTTCTCGGCGGTGACGACGATCTCGCTGAGGCCGCCCTCGGTGCTGGCGGCTTCCTGCGCGAAGGCAGGCAGGCTGATCGAACAGGCCGCCGCGCAAACCGCGAAGACGGACGTTCTCGACATAAAGGATCCCACGCTCATGTTCATTCCCCGATTGTCGCATCCCCCGCCTGTTCGATTGTCCGTCACCGATGGGGTGAGGCTGGTCGCGGAAGATGGATATTTTAGATTTGAAGGTTCATGGTATTTCGGTGCGACGCCCGTTGCGGGCTGCCGGTTCGCTCCTGCCTGCTTGTCTTGTGTGTCCTCGCCCTCTCGTTCGTGAGCCTCGTGCTCGTGCGGCACGATGCGGCATTGTCTGGTCGTTACGGTTTCGCGCCGGCCGCCGCGATGATCGTGGCCAGATCGACGGTCAGGCCCTTGACGCTGGGTTCGAGCGCCACGTCGATCCATTCGTCGGGCGAATGTTCGGCGCCGCCGGTGCCGCCAGAGCCTATGGTGATCGCCGGGATGCCCAGGCTCATCG
This sequence comes from Novosphingobium resinovorum, assembly GCF_001742225.1. Lineage (NCBI taxonomy): Bacteria > Pseudomonadati > Pseudomonadota > Alphaproteobacteria > Sphingomonadales > Sphingomonadaceae > Novosphingobium > Novosphingobium resinovorum. Next base: position 1,367,631 of record NZ_CP017076.1, read on the forward strand.
GAACGTTGGCATCGGTGGAGACCTCGATGAAGCGGCCCTCGTAACCGAATGCCTCGGCCGTGCCGAAAGCGATGGCGGCGATGCCCTTCGTTTCGTCGGTATGGCCCGCAGGACGCTTGCCGATGACCTGGAAATCGACGCTGACCTTGCCGCGCGCGGTTGAGCGCGCGGCGTTCTCCTCGTCCACCGCCTTTTGCGCGATGGCACGCAGTTCGGCATCGACGCGTGCGACTTCCTCCGGTGAGATCGAGCGCATGTCGACGTCGAGGAAGACCTGCGGCGGGATCGTGTTCACCGAGGTGCCGCCGCCCACGACGCTGGCCGAGTACGTCACCTTCGGAGTGGCGGGCACCGCGATCTGGTAAAGCCCGGTCACCGTCTTCGCCAGCGGCACCATCGGATTGACGATGCCGAACTTGTCGTAGCTGTGGCCACCGGGGCCGGAGAAGACGATGTGGTAGCGGTTCGAACCGACCCCGCGCGTGACGATCCCGCCCGAGCCCGAACTGTCGATGCTGATGAAGCCGGCGGCTGCCCTGGCGCGCGCGTTCGTGGAGAACAGGTGGCGCATGCCGCGCAAGTCGCCGGGGCCTTCCTCGCCGACGTTGCCGACGAACAGCACGTCGCGGTCGGTCTGTATGCCCGCCTTGTCCATCGCGCGGGCGAGCACCAGCAAGGTGGCGACGCCGCGCGAATCGTCGCCGATGCCCGGTGCCCGCAGCTTCGTGCCCTCGCGCTTCACGGTGACGTCGGTGCCCTTTGGGAAAACCGTGTCGAGGTGCGCGGCGACCACCAGCGGCGGCAGCCTGGCATCGCGGCCGGGACGCAGGCCGATGACGTTGCCGACTTCGTCGATGGAGACCGAGCGGAAGCCGCTGTCACGCATCATCTGCGCCACGAGCCTGCCGCGCTCCGCCTCGCCGAAGGGCGGGGACGGGGTCTGGGTGATCCGGATGATCTCATCGACGAAGCGCTCGTGATCGGCGCGCAGGGACTGCGCGGCGGCCTTGAAAGACGACGTCGCGATAACGCGCTCCACCACCGGCGGGGTGGCTGGCTTGGCAGGGGCAGGCGCTGCGGCGGCTGCTGCCAGAATGGCCATGGCGAAGGGCATTATCTGAATTCTCCTGATGAGCAATCAGGTCACATGATTTGTACGAAATCGCGAGAGTTTGACGCATTGATGATCCGGGATGTTACCCGATTCGGCGTATTTCTCGTACGATTCTACTGTGTGACGATTTCTTGTATTGCAATGTGGATATCGTTTCAAGCCAAAAGTGAATTCACAAAATCCCAATTGACGTATCGGTTTCTGCGGCCGGAAAGAGGAGGGTTTCCGGCCGCAGCCGCGCCTGGGATCGCGCGGGAGGGCGCGCGATCAGCGGGCGACGTAGTGCTCGACGTAGTCGATCGCGCGGCGCAGCTCGCTTTCGGAGGAGCCGCCGGCATATTCGTATTCAAGGATCAGCGGAATGTTCCAGCGGTTCTCGGAGATCGTGCGCACCACGCCCGCGATCGGCGTATCGCCTTCGCCGAAGGGCATGTTCATGCCGAAGTTCGCCTTGCGGTCCTTGAGGTGGACGCTGCAGACCCGCTCGTGGTGCTTGTGCAGGAAGCCCAGGGTGTCGAACCCGGCGGCGGCGAAGTGGCCGATGTCGAAGTTCAGGCGATACCACGGCGACATCGCCAGCCCCTGCTCGAAGCTCTCGGGTGTGGCCAGCTGGTTGGGATCGCGCAAGTTCGAGTGCCCGTGCAGGCCCAGCATCGTGCGGTGCCTGGCCGCGAACGGCACGGTGCGCTTCGCCATCGACAGCGTGGTGGAAGCGGTCATCAGGTTGATGCCGAGCGCCTTCGTGACCGCGAAGCCCCACTCCACTTCGGCGTCGGTGCAATCGTCTTTGAGGCCGAAGTTGAATGCCTGGATCTCGATCCCGGCGGCGCGGAAGCGGCGGCCGATCTCGCGGAAATGGCTGACCGGGGTGGCGAGGCGCCACTGGCGGATGTCCTCGCGGTTCTGCAGCACTTCGGCCGGGCGCGGGCCTTCGGGCGGGCGGCCGTAGAGCGAGGCTTCGGTCGGCTTGCCGCCGGTGAACGCCCAGGGCGCGTTGGCGGAAAGGGCAGGGGGCTGTACGGTCGGCTCGAACAGCTCGATCATGTCGACCTTCAGGTCGCGGCATTCGCGGATCATCTTGTCGACCATGTCGCCCGGCGTCGGCAGCAGGTCGCGCAGGCTGTAGGTCTGCACGCCGATGCGCACGCGGCCGCCAGCGGCGCGCGCGAAGGCGGGCATCGATGCGGCGGCCATGCCGGTAGCGACGGCGGTCAGAAGGGAGCGGCGGCTAAGGTCCATGACAGTCTCCTGAGGTAAGCGGGAAAGGGGTTTCAGCGCTTTGGGCGCCAGAGCAGCAGCGAGGACGCCGACACCACGCAGATCGCGCCGAGGAACAGCGCCACCGGGGTCGGGCTGCGGTAATGGGCGTATAGCGCGGTGGCGATCAGGGGCGAGAAGCCGACGATCAGCGAGGACACCTCGTGCGCCATGGCGAGACCCGAATAGCGTACGCGGGCACTGAACATCTCGCTGTACATCGCAGGCTGCACGCCGATCATCGCCGCATGGCACACGCCGTTGCCGATGACGAAGGCCAGCACGATCAGCGTGGTCGAGCCGGACTCGAGCATCTCGAAGAAGGGATAGGCGAAGGCCAGCATCGCCAGCGCGCCGAACAGGTAGACCGGCCGCCGCCCAAAGCGGTCCGACAGTGCGCCGAACACCGGCATCATCACGCTGTCCGCCAGCATCCCGAGCGTCACCCCGAGCATCAGCGTGTCCACTTCGGCGCCCACTGCCTTGCCGTAAGCCAGCGCGAAAGTGATGAACAAGTGCGAGCCGCAAGTCTCGGCAAGGCGCGCGCCGATGCCCACGACCATCTCGCGCGGGTGCTTTCGCAGCACTTCGGCAAGCGGTGCTTGCTGCGGGCCTTCGGCCTCGGCGGCCTGGAAGTCCGGCGTCTCGGAGACGCGGAAGCGGATGAACAGGCCGACCGCGAAGATCGTGATGCTGACGAGGAACGGCACGCGCCAGCCCCAGCTCGCGAAGTCTTCCGGCGGCAGCAGCCCGGCAAGGTAGAATGCGAAAGTGGACAGCACGAAGCCGAGGCCGACGCCGCTCTGGCTGAGCGCGCCGAACATGCCCTCGCGCCCGGCCGGGGCGTTCTCGGTAATCAGCAGCACGCCGCCGCCCCACTCGCCGCCCGCCGCGATGCCCTGCGCCACGCGCAATGCGACGAGCGCGATCGGCGCCCAGATGCCGATCTGCGCATATGTCGGCAGCAGGCCGATCAGAAACGTCGCGAGGCCCATGATCGCCAGCGTCCAGAACAGCGAGGTCTTGCGCCCGTAACGGTCGCCGACATGGCCGAACACGAGGCCCCCCAGCGGGCGTGCCGCGAAGCCCACGGCATAGCCGCCGAACGAGACCAGCGTGTTGATCAGCGGATCGCGCCCGACCGGGAAGAACAGGTCTCCAAAGACCAGGGCTGCCGCCGTCGCATAAAGGAAGAAGTCGTACCATTCGAGCGTGTTGCCCACGATCGAGGCGGCGATGGCGCGGGTCAGGGTGCGCTTGCGTTCGGCGCGGTCGGAAACTGAATTCACCGTCATGATGCTTGGACCTGCTGCGCCGGATGGGCGATGATGGCGCCCGGCCTGTCCGGGCAGGGCGAGAGGATGACGCACGATCCCGCAGCCACGCCGGGCGCGAGCAAGGCGATGATGCGGACGCCGAGCGGGCTGGCGACGGCCCCTATCCGCAGCGGCCCGCCGGCGACGAGCGCCGGATCGAGCGAGCGGTGGATCGTGCCTTCGCTGACGACGGTGCCGGTGACGGTTTCGTCGCGCACTTCCAGTGCATCGGAAAGGCAGACACGGCAGGCATCGCGCGAAGGGTACTGCGCGGCACCGCAGGTTCGGCAGAACTGGAGCGGCAAGGTCATGGCAATGCCTCCAGCAGCGCCGCGCCGGTGGCGAGGCAGCGGTCGTAGGTGACCATGCCGTAGCCGCTCGCCAGCGCGATCCGCGCACCTGGCACTTGCGCACCGAGCGGCTGGCCGGTGACCTGCCGCAGCGCCTCGACCACCGGCAGGAAGCCCCCCGCCGCGCCAGCCTGTCCGCAAGAAAGCTGGCCGCCGCAGGTGTTGTGCGGGAAGTCGCCGGTCACGGTGAGGTCCCGCGCGGCGACGAAGGCAGGCGCCTCGCCCTTGGCGCAAAAGCCGAGGTCCTCGATCTGCATGGCCGAAATCACAGGGTAGTCGTCGTAGGTCTGCAGGCAGTCGACGTCGCCCGGCGCTATGCCCGCCTGCGCCCACAGGGCATCGGCGTCCATCGCCCAGCCGCCGCGAATGGCGACGGGATCGGCAAAATAGGCATTGTGCCGCTCGATCGCGCCCATGATCCGCGCGCCCCTGAGGTCGAGGTCGCGCGCGCGCGCCTCGCTCATGACGAGGAAAGCCTCGGCGCCCGCACACGGCATCACGCAGTCGAACATGTGGATCGGTGCGACGATCGGCGGCGCGGCGAGGTAGCCCGCCATGTCGAGCGGCTTGCCGCCCAGCAGGGCATTGGGATTGCCCGCCGCATTGGCACGCTGCGCCAGTGCGATCCGGCCGAAGTCCTCGCGATGCGCGCCAAAGCGGCGCATGTAGTTGTCGGTGATCAGCGCGAAGACGCCGTTCGGCCCGGCCTTGCCCTGCGGCAATACGGCTCCGTTCGAAAAGCGGCTGAAATCGCCGACGAGCTTCGCGAACGTCTGCGCATTGGCGGTGTCGGCAGCGATGCAGGCGACCACCGAGGCATCGCCGCACTGCACCGCCCGCGCCGCGCGGCGCAGCGCCATGACCCCGCTGGCGCCGCCGGTCGGCAGCCATTCGATCCAGCGCGGCGACATGTCGAAGTGCTCGGTCAGCGCCACCGTGGTATCCGAGCCCAGCGTGAAGGAGGAACAGGCGAGCCCGTCGATCGCATCCTTGGCGATGCCGCTTGCTTCGACCAGCGCGGCCAGCGCGCGGCCGAAGAACCAGTGCGCCTGGCGTTCGCTGGAACGCTGGTAGGGCACCGTGACCGGACAAGCCACGGCGACGCCCTGATAGGATGCAATGGGGGCCACGTCGATCAGCCTTTCTTGCGCTTGAGCGCGCGCAAGTCGAAGGCGCGGCCCTCATCGACGATGGCACGGCCGAGCTTGCGGATCTCGCCGCGCTGCAGCTTTTGCGAACTGGTGGTGGGAAGCGATTCCACGAAAGCCAGATAGCCCGGAATCTTGAAATACTGCAGCGTCTGCAGGCACGAACCGGCGATTTCCGTCGCCAGCGACTCGTCGCCGTCGCCTTCGATCAGTGCCAGCACCTCCTCGCCGCGGATCTCGTCGGGGACCGGGGTGACGGCGCAATGCGCGACCGCCGGGTGTTGCATCAGCGCGCCCTCGACTTCGACCGAGGCGATGTTCTCGCCCGAGCGGCGCACGATGTTCTTGCTGCGATCGACGAAGAACAGGCTGCCCTGCGCATCCGCGCGCACGATGTCGCCGGTGTGGAACCAGCCACCTTCCCATGCGGCCTCGGTGGCGGCGGGATCGTTGTGGTAGCGGGTGAAGAACCAGCGGCGCGGATCGTCGCCGCGTGCGCGCACCAGCAGTTCGCCGGGGGTGCCTACGGGAACGTCCTGCCCCTCCTCGTCGACGAGGCGCACTTCGATGTCGTCACCCGCCTTTCCGAAGCAGCGCTGGCCGACGTGACGGGGTTCGTGGCTGGCGGTGATCCACGCCCCCGCGCCGGTCTCGCTCATCGCCCAGGCTTCGATCAGCGGGAAGCCGTAGCGCTCCTCGAACACCGCGTGGTGGCGCGGATCGACACCGGCGCCGAAGGCGAAGCGGATCGCGTGGCCTGCCCACGCCTCGGGCGCGTCGTCGCGCTGGAGCAGGATCGCGGGCATTACGCCAAGGTAATGCACGATCGTCGCGCCGCTTTCGCGCACGGTGCGCCACCAGGTCGAGGCGTGGAAGCGGTCGAGCTGGATCAGGCAGCCGCCGCTGGTCATCGCCGCCATGAACGAGCACGCCAGCGCGTTCATGTGCGTAACCGGCAGCGGCGTCAGGATACGCTCCTCGCCCGGGCGAAAGGTGCAATAACCGCCCAGTTGCGTGTAGTAGGCGCCGATGCGGGTGAAGTAGGCGTTCGACAGCACGCAACCCTTGGGGGTGCCGGTAGTGCCCGAGGTGAAGATCATCGCCGCCTCGCTGCCGGCATCGGCCGGGCCGGGAAGGGCGGGGCGGCCTGGCGGTGGCAGCGTGTCTTCCTCCGCCTCGACGACCGGCACCGTTTGTGCCGCCAGAGCGGCGAGGCGATCTCGATGATGCGGCAGGCACACCAGCATGTCGAGCTTGGCCAGCATCAGGACTTGCGCGAGTTCGCCGTCGCTCATTCCCGAATTGATCGGCGCGATGCCGGAGCCCAGCGCATTGAGAGCAAGGAAGTGCAGGAAGAAATCGGGATGGTTGTCGAGCGCCAGCCCGACGCGGTGGCCATGGCCCAGGCCCGCCCGGGCGTAGCGGTCCCGCAGGCCGGCGACCCGCACCATTGCCTCAGCGTATGTGAACGAGACTGCGGCATTACCGGCCATTGCCTCGGCCGGAGCATGGAGGAAAGGGCGGCCGGCCCAGGTGTCCGCGCTCTGTGCGAAGGCCGCATGGAGTGTGCCGGGGCTTGTGTCGATCTGCATCGGTGCAGGTATCTGGATCATTCGTTGTCTCGCGATTCTGGCGATGTCTGGCGGCGCTATGTCGGACCATGTCGGAAGCAATTGCTTTGCAAGCATTGCTAAATGGAATTCATTTCATACTTAAAATTAGTAGGCAAACGGCCCTGGCTTTAATGCGGTCATCCCATGAAGGCGCGACCTTGCGTGGATTCTATGCTCGTCGCGGCGATGAATGCCTCGCGTGCGCGTACCACGAACTGCAGCGTCGCATCCTGTACCAGCAGGGCGTCCTTGCGATCGAATCCGTCGAGCATCCGGGTCAGCAGGTCGAGTACGACGTGCTGCGTTGCGGCGTCGAAGATCGTTGCCCGGCGAACGATCTGGACATGGTCGACGAAGCGGCTGATCGAGGTGGCAAGCCTGCGGTTGGGAACCGCGTCGAGCCAGATCTGCCGGAACCGGTCATTCGCGATCATCATGTTGCCGAGCCTGACTTCCGCGACGGCGCGCCGCGCTTCGGCGAGCGCCTCGCGCAAGGCGACAAGGGCTTCCGGGGCGAGCGTGCGGCAGGCTGAAGCTGCGGCGCGGGGTTCCAGCAGCATGCGCACCTCGAAGATTTCCTCGATATCCTCGTAAGTCAGCCGCGGCAGCACGAAGCCGCGCGTGGTTCCCACCAGGTAGCCTTCGTGGACGAGGCGCAGCAGGGCTTGCCGCACGGGCATGCGCGACAGGTTGAATTCGGCCGCGAGCTTGGAATCGACGATTCTTTCTTCGGGCTCGATCGCACCGCTTTTGATCCGCGCCAGCACGGTGGTGTATACTTCCGAATCCGCGCTATTCAGCAGTGTGCCGGTTTGTGCGGGTGCTTCCTGTTTCATCTTCGTCGTATTCTCCACAACGAGATTCAGAATACACTTTTGAAGTCTCGTGGCAAGGACTGGTTGTCATGGATGCGGGGCGTGCGAAAGCGGTAGCGGCTTCAGGAAGTGGAAGAGATACCGTTTTTTCGTGAACCTGCGCGTTCATCCTCGGTCCATCCCATTATCCCGGCATCGGGATAAAGATCCGGGCAGCGCCGGACGTCAGCTACGTTCGTATAGCGCTTGCGATGGTACTGGCGGGGCAAAGCAGCTTGCGCCAGCAATTCAGCCATGATTGGGAAACTATCCCGCAGCGTCTTTTTCTTGGATGCAAGCGATTGGATTCCCGTCTGTAATTTTTGATTGCCAGCGGGGCACCACATCGGTCGCCAGATTGACACCTCCGACATTTGCTTCGACGAGCGCCCCGCAAATGCGAGTCAGTCGCATTACCAATACGGGGGTTTCAACATGTCCGCAGCAGTCCATCGCCGATCCAGCCAGCGTGCCCGCCATTTGGCGCAGGCCAGTCTCGCCATCGTTTCATGTCTTATCGCTCAGGCCGCCCATGCCGACGAGGCGGGCGCCGAGGCCGGATCGCCGATCGTCGTCACCGCCGCCGGTTATGCGCAGGACATCGTCGAGGCTCCGGCCAGTATCACTGTGATCGACCGGGCTGACCTGCAGGACAAGCGCTTCGGCAGCCTGGCGGAAGCGCTGCAGGACGTTCCCGGCGTCGATGTCGGCGGCGAGGCGGGCAAGACCGGCGGCCTCAACATCTCCATCCGCGGCATGCCCAGCGACTATACGCTGGTGCTGATCGACGGCCGCCGCCAGAACGCGCCGGGCGGCGTGACGCCCAACGGTTTCGGCGAGACGTCCACCAGCTTCCTGCCGCCCTATTCCGCGATCGACCGGATCGAAGTGGTGCGCGGGCCGATGTCCACGCTCTACGGGTCGGACGCGATGGGCGGCGTCGTCAACATCATCACCCGCAAGGTCGGCAACCGCTGGGTCGGCACCGCCACCGCCGAGACGACGATCCAGGAGGACCAGCGCTTCGGCAACATCCAGTCGATCAACGGCTTTGCGCAAGGGCCGGTGGTCAAGGACCTGGTCGGCCTGACCCTGCGCGGCAGTGTGTTCCACCGCGAGGGATCGAGCATCGAGATTCCCGGTGATCCGGCACTGACGCTGGGCCGCAACCCGGTGCGCTCGGACATCTACACGTACGGCGGCCGTCTGAGCTTCACGCCGCACGCCGACCACGATCTGTGGGTGGAATTCGACCGCAACGAGCAGACTTACGACAACACCGAAGGCCAGCTCGGCACGCTGGGTTCGGGCGGCTATGCGCCAAGGCAGCAGTTCAACCGCACCAATTACGTCGTTGCGCATAGCTGGCGCATGGGCGACTTCGGCCAGCTCGACACCACCCTGACCCGCAACGACACCGAGACGATCGGCCGCCTGATCCCCAACGGCACGCCCGGCGCCACCCCGGGCAGCGCCCGCAACCTCGAGGCGCGCAACGACATCATCGACAGCCGCTTCGCCGGACGCGCCGGACCGCTCGCCTTCACCGTCGGGGGGCAGTACTGGAAGGCCCGGATGATCGACGGCGTCGCGCCCGCTCCGTTCAAGTTCACCCAGTGGGCGGGCTTTGCCGAGGCGACCCTCACCGTCGTCGATGGCTTCAACGTGACTGGCGGCGTGCGTTATGACGACCACTCGACATTCGGGAACAAGTGGTCGCCGCGCGCTTACGCGGTGTGGAACGTCACCGATGCGCTGACCGTCAAAGGCGGCGTCAGCCGGGGCTTCAAGACCCCGCGCGTCGAGCAGATCGCCAGCGGCATCATTGGCTTCGGCAGCCAGGGCCGCGTGCCGCTGATCGGCACGCCGGGCCTGACGCCGGAGACGAGCACGACTTACGAAGCAGGCATCTACTTCGACGACAAGGGCTTCTTCAGCGGCAACGTCACGCTGTTCAACAACGACTTCGACGACAAGATCGCCACCGGGCCGGGCATTCCCAACTGTACTTTCTCGACCAACCTGAACCGTCCGGGCTGCCTCGACGTCGGCAACTTCCCGAATGTCGATCTTTTCAGCCAGTCGATCAACATCGACAAGGCCCGCACCCGCGGCGTCGAAGTGGCGAGCCGCTTCGCGTTCACGCAGGCGGTCTCGCTCACGGTGAACTACACCTATACCGAGACCGAGCAGCTCAGCGGTTCGGAAAAGGGCCTGCCGCTGGTCGGCATGCCCAAGCACATGCTCAACGGCAACTTGCGCTGGAAGGTGAGCGACGTGGCCAGCCTCTGGGCGCGGGGTGAGATTCGTTCCAGCCGTTATCGCGGCAGCAATGCGCAGCAGGCGGCGGTGGGCGACTTCCGCAGCTATGAAGTGTTCCACCTTGGCGGCTCGTACCAGATCGCGCCCGCATTCCGCCTCGCCGCCACGGTCTATAACGTGCTGAACACCGACTATGCGGTCTACGTGCCGTATGACAGCGGCACCGCCACGGCCTTTACACCCGCTTATTCGATCAACCAGGAGGGGCGCAGGTTGTGGCTTTCCGCGACCGTGGACTTCTGATCCTGCGGATCCGTTCGTAAAGCGCCCGAGCCGTGTCGCCGACATGGCTCGGGCGCTTACGCGCCGGGACGTTCCGGCTGTGAAGCCAGTCAGGCGCGCCCGGCAGGTCCGACAAATCGCATGCCTTTCGCCGTGATCCATCTGGATTTCTCGCGGGCTTGCGGGCAAGCCTTCCGCCCGGCGACCAGCATCATTGCTCGTTGAAAAAGAGAGCGGAATGAAACATGCGAAAGCGGGCGATCCGGCCCAGCCCGGAGCGGACACTGCCGCCAGGCGCTACGGCAAGGGTTCGGCGATGCGGGAGAAGATTCTCGCGGATACCGTGCGGCGCTACTGCTCGGATGCCGCGGCGCCGGTCAGCCTTCGCGCCTTGAGCCGCGAGCTTGGCATCGAAGCGGCGCATGTCCTCTATTACTTCGGAACGTTCGAGCACCTGCTCGAATGCGTGCTCAACCGGTGGGACGAGGAGGCGGCCGGCATCGCTGTCCCCGGCGATGGTGCGCTGGCGGTTCTGAGCCGCTATGTCGCCTCGGTCCGCCGCAACCTGACCGCGCCAGGGGTCGTACGCCTTTATTTCCAGTTCGCTTCCGACGCTCTGGAGCCGGGGCACCCGGCCCATGCCTACTTCACGGCGCGGTTCGAGGGCATCCGGCGCGAACTGTGCGATGCGCTCAAGCGAGGGCAGCAGGCAGGTGTCATCGCACCGCACGTCGATGCTGACTATGCTGCGCAGTCGCTGATCGCCCTGTCGGACGGATTGCAGTTTCAGGCGCTGCTCGGCGGGGCTGTGGATGCCGCAGAGCACCTTGATCGGGCCGTGAGGCAACTTCTCGTGCGACCCGGCCACGATCAGTCGGCTGCGGCCGAAATTCATTGAACGAAACTGTGACCGGCTGTCGCCGCGATGACAAAATTGTGCCGAGGTTTTAAATTTTTAACACTGCATAAAATTAATGACAGGGCGACCGATGGGCTTGTTTCACTAGGGTGCACCCGTCTTCATGTCTATTTATAGTATTCCGTAAAATCCAGTTTGTTGAAAAATTCTTCTTAGTTTTTTGCGATAATCGACAATATCTTTGGGATTTTTACAAAAGTATGATTTTGTAAAAATCGTTCCTAAATATATCCGCCAGACGAATACACGCCTCAAGGGACTGCTAATTTATTTATCACTGACGCAGTTTATTTCCATCACGGAATCGGACGGGTGCGTCATGTCGCGGCGAAGCATATTATCGTTTTGTATGGTGCCCATACTGGTGGGCATTTCGGTGCCTTCGCCGGAAGCCGCTACTGTGCCCGACAGCCTGCGCGTGGATGGCGGCGCCATCGCCCCGGCTCCGGCCCGTGCCGATGGTGTCCGGGTCTACAAGGGCATCCCTTATGCCGCCGCGCCCATCGGCGAACGGCGCTGGGAGCCTCCCGCTGCGGTTGTCCCATGGCAGGGCGTGCGCAGCACCGATACGTTCGGCGCCGACTGCATGCAGGCGGTGAACGAGAACAGCCCGGCCGAGCGGCCGCGCTCTGAAGACTGTCTTTTCCTCAATGTCTGGGCGCCGGCCAAATCGGGGCGCCACCCGGTATTCGTGTGGATCCATGGTGGCGGATCGCGGGTCGGTTCCGGGGCGCAGCCGACGTTCGATGGCTCCGCCTTCGCGCGCAAGGGGATCGTCGTGGTGACGATCAACTACCGCCTCGGGCCGCTGGGCTTCCTGTCCACTCCGGAACTGAGCGCGCGGAGTGGCTACGATGCCTCGGGCAACTACGGCTTCATGGACGTGATCGCCGCGCTCGGGTGGGTCCGGCGCAACATCGGCCGCTTCGGCGGCGAGCCGGGCCGGGTCACCATCGGCGGGGAGTCCTCGGGTTCGGTGACCACCAGCGTCATGATGGCTTCGCCGCTCGCGAAGGGGCTGTTCGCGCAGGCAATCGGCGAAAGCGGCTCATCGCTGCGCCGCGCGGAGCCCGCCAGCATGGGCGCCACGACCCTGGCGTTCGAGGAAAAGCGCGGCACCGCGCTGATGCAGGACTTGGGGGCGAGCGATCTTGCCGCGCTGCGCCGGGTACCTGCCGAGCGCGTCCTTGCCAGCGCCGCAAGGCTCGCCAACGGCCAGTTCTACAATCTGCCGGTGGTCGACGGGCACCTGCTACCCGATGCCCCCTGGCGCATCTTCGCCTCGGGAAAATTCAACGACGTGCCGCTGCTGGCGGGCTGGAACGCGGATGAAGGTTCGCTGACGCTGCTTGGTCCGAAGCGCAGCTTCGCGCAGATGCTGCAGGCGACCTACGGCGCCGAGGCGGGCGCAGTCGCACGCCTCTATCCGCATGCACCCGGCGACGACCAGGCAGCTCTGGTCGCGGCAGCAGGGCATCACAACATCGCCTACCCAACCTGGCTCTGGGCTTATGCCGCGGCGCGTTTCGGTCGCGGCCCGGTCTACCTTTACGAGTTCGACCACGCACCGCCCGTGCCGGAGGGAACCTTCGGCACCGGTTTCGACGTGCGCCTTGCCGGCGCATACCACGGTGCCGAGATACCCTATGTGTTCGATACGCTCGAGGCGCAGCAGGGTTGGCGCATCGCCGAGGCCGATCGCGCCGTCGCGCGGCAGATGAATGCCTGGTGGGCGGCGTTCATAAGCACGGGCGCTCCGGGCGGCGAAGGGGCGGCACACTGGCCGCGCTATGTCCCCGGGGAGGCGGCGAGGCGCATGCAGGTTACCGAGCATCCAGGGGCTGTACCAGACCCGGACCGGGCGCGGTTCGACGGGCTGATGAAGGTTCACGCGGCGATCGATCCGCCGCTGCCGGGGCCGCCCGCGCCGCGCCGCTGATTACTGAATAACACAAGCAGAAGCCAACGTTGCGAGCACCTCTTCGGGGGAGGGTGGCGCTCGTCCATGACAAATCCAGAGTGAGGACAACGACCATGAAGTTGAGGGATTTCATCAAGCACGACGCTGCGCGGGTATCGATCGTCGCATTGACGGTTTCGGGGGCCATCGCGGGGTCGGCGCCCGCGTTTGCGCAGGAAGCAGCGAGTCCGCCCGCGCAGCAGGAACCCGCGAGCGGCGAGATCTTCGTCACCGCGCGCAAGAGCGCCGAGAGCATTCTCGAGACGCCGATCGCGGTCTCCGCGTTGACCGGCGAGGACATCCGCGCACGCGGCATCGTCTCGGTGCAGGACATCGCCGCCTATACACCGGGCATGAAGGTCGTGAACAACGGCGCGGGCCGCAACGACCGTTCGTTCCAGCAGATCATCATCCGCGGCTTCACCCCGCCCAATGCCGTCGCCCAGACCGCCTCGGTGTTCATCGACGGCGTGCCGGTCAGTTCGGCCACGGCGATCAACAACATCACCAATCCCGAGCGCGTCGAAGTGCTCAAGGGACCGCAGGCCGCCTACTTCGGTCGCCAGACGTTCGCCGGCGCGGTCAACGTCGTGAGCAAGGCACCCAGCGACCACTGGACCGGCACCGTCGATGCGATGATCGGCACGCGCAACAGCTACGACGTCATGGGCGAAGTGAGCGGCCCACTGGTCGATGACCTGCTCGGCATCCGCGCCACCGTGCGCAAGTACGCCAAGGACGGTTCCTACGAGAACGCCGGGGTCCCGGGACAGACGCTGGGCGACCAGAAGACCCGCACCGGCACCCTGGCCCTCACTTTCACGCCCGCCTCGAACCTGACGGTCAAGGGCTTCGGCATGATCACCTACAACGACGACGGCCCCAGCGCGCAGGGTCTGATCGGCGCATACCAGGCGACCGACGACAATGGCCGGGTGATCGTGCAGGACCAGTCGAACTGCAGCTTCAACGTCACCAATTCCAGCGGGGTCACCCGCACCAACCGCTATATCTGCGGCACGGCGCCCAAGCTGGTGAACTCGCCCTCGGCGAACACCACCAACGACGCCTTCATCAAGAATTTCCTCGCCAATCCGAAAGGCCGCCTGATCTCGCCGGAAGACGGCGTGCAGGGCTATGGTCTGCGCAGCCGCTTCTACCACCTGCATGCCTCGGTGGACTGGGAAGTGGCCGACGGTGTGACGCTCAGCTCGCTGACCGGCATGAACAAGGAGCGCAACAGCGAACTGGCCGACCTGGACAACTACTACAGCGTCGGACAGGCCAACATCTTCGGCTCGGCCGGATCGCGCAGCTACTTCGATTTCCCGTTCCTGGTGGAGCGCAGGCAGAGCGACTGGTCGCAGGAATTCCGGGCGCGCTACGACACCGACCGCTTCAAGGGCACCGTCGGCGTCAGCTACCTCGACGCGCGCTACCAGAACGCCAATGGCGGCGGCAACAACGCGCTGGGCATCTCCACCTTCTCGGCCGTCTTCGGACAGTCGCGCAACCAGACCTTGGGCGCATTCTTCGGCCTCAGCTACGACCTGACCGACAAGCTGACCATCAGCGTCGACGGGCGCTACCAGATCGACAAGCTCTATGCCTATGCTCCGCCGGGCGGCCTGACCGTCACGACCGACGCTTTCGCCCCCGCCGGCTTCTATGCCGAGGGCCAGACTCTGGCCCATAAGAACTACCGCAATTTCATCCCGCGCGGCATCGTCCAGTACCAGTTCGATCCCGACACGATGTTCTACGCCTCCTACGCCAAGGGCATCAATCCGGCGGGCTTCAACACCCAGTTCCTGACCGGCACGCCGTCGGTCCAGCAGACGGCGGCGGCATCGGGCCTTGCCATCGAAGTCGATCCGGAGAAGCTGGACAACTACGAGATCGGGCTGAAGGGGCGCCTGCTGGGCAACAGCGTGCGCTACACGCTGGCGGCCTACAGGGCGATCTGGAAGAACCAGATCAACTCGGCGGACGTGGTGTTCTTCGATGCGCAGACCAACACGCCGCAGGTGATCACCGCATTGCGTAACGCGGGCAAGGTCATCATGACCGGGTTCGAGGCTGAAGTCTTCGCCGACGTGACCGACAACCTGTCCATCACCGCCAGCGGCGCGATCAACGCCAGCTCGATCCGCAGCCTGACCGCGCCGTCTTCGACTGCGCTGACCGGCATTACCGACTTCCGGGGCAACGAGAACCCGCTGACCTCGAAGTATTCGGCGGCGGTCAGCGTCAGCTACAGCCATCCGATCCCCGTGGCGGACGGTGCCAAGGCGTTTATTCGCGGTGACCTCAGCTACAAGTCGGGCGTCTACTCGGATGCGTCGAACGTGCTCAAGTCGCCCGACCTGACCCTGGTGAACATGCGCACGGGCATCGAGACCGGCAAGGTCAACGTCGAGGTCTTCGTGAACAACGTGTTCAATACGCACGCCTATACCAGTGTTGCGTTGGGCACTCTGTTCACCAACGACTTCCGCTATACCGGCACCAACACGGCCGCGATCGTCGGCCTGCCGGACTTGCGCACGGCTGGCCTGCGTATCCGCTACAGCTACTGAAAATGACGTCGGCGTCAGGCCCTCCCTGACGTCGGCGCCATGGTGGAGGCTGCCGTTGCCGGTGCGGCCTCCACCACCTTTTGTCGCCGGCCTTTGTTGTCGGGGCATCATCGATGGCGGGTGTGGACGGATGGTGTTAGAGGCCGCCGCCCCATCAAAGCAGGAATTCAATTCGATGATTCAGCCCGGCGCGACGTTCAAGGACAATCTGCAGAAGCTCCCGCCGATCGATGGGCTGGAGCGCATCGACCTTGTCGCGGTCGATGGAACGGTAGTTGCCAGCATCGAGAACCAGCCCGGCAAGCAGGGGTCGCTCGCCGTGTATCAGCACCTGAAGCAGTGCTTCCCCGCCCTTGACGCCGCAGCGGCCGAGCATGGCCTGGGCGTGTTTGCCGAGCACACGGCCGATGCCCGCAACCGTCCCGGCGCCCATCCCAATATCGACCGCCTGCTGGACATTGCCGCCGGTGGCAGCCCGCTCTCCATCGAGATCATTCCCCAGTCGTAAGGCTGAGGGCGCTTGGGCGAACGGCCATGGTGGCCGCCGAAATGCCTGAAATACGGCTGTGAACATGGGGTGGCAGCTCGGAGGAGCTGCTGCCCCATGTTCGCGTAATATCATGCGAAACCACCCGAATTCGGGAGATCTGCCTGGAATAGCGTTGCGCTCATCGCAACGAACCTCACGGATTGGCTGCATTGAAGGGCAACCGCGCTCGTGTGACGTTTCTGTCATCCGGCGATGCGGGGACACTTGCTGTCGCGCCGGTTAAAGCACAATCGGGTTGAAAGGGGTTCCATGAAGATCGAGACGAACGCAGCGCTGAGGCTTTTCGTAACCGGCATGATGACCGGCACCGCGCTGTGCGCCGTGCCTGCACTTGCGCAGGACGCGGCGACGGCCGCTGAGGGCACCGGCGGCGACATCGTCGTCACCGCTTCCAAGCGTACGTCCTCGACCGTTCAGGATACCCCGATCGCCGTGCAGGCGCTGGGCGGCGACGCGCTGAAGGACAAGGGTGCGGTCGACTTCGCGGACTTCTACCACGCGATTCCGGCCCTGTCGGTTCAGGACGAAGGCCCCGGCGACAAGCGCTACGTCATTCGCGGCGTCAACTCGGCCGGTGCCAGCACCGTGGGCATGTACCTCGACGAGACCGTCATCACCGGTGAGAACGCGCAGGACGGCGGCGGCCAGGCCCCCGACATCAAGCTGTTCGACATCGACCGCGTCGAAGTGCTCAAGGGTCCGCAGGGCACCACCTTCGGCGCCAGCTCGATGGCGGGCACGATCCGCTACATCACCAAGAAGGCCGATCCCGACGGCGGCGTGAACGGCTACGTCCAGTCGGCCCTGCGCGCCACCAAGGGCGCATCGCTGGGCATGCAGACCGACGGCGCCGTCAACCTGCCGGTCATCCCCGGCGTCCTCGCCGTGCGCGCCTCGGGCTTCTATGCCGACCTGCCGGGCTGGATCGACAACCGCTTTCAGAAGGGCGCCAACGCCGAAAAGAGCAAGGCCGGCCGCCTGACCGCCCGCCTTCAGGCAACCCCGGACCTGACCGTAGACCTCACCGCGATGTACCAGGACGTCCATCAGGACGCGAAGAACTTCTACAACAAGCTGGATTACGACGGCAACGTGCTGCCCTCGAACTATCAGGCCGACGAAGTGCGCGCGCCCTACAGCGACAAGAGCGAAATCTACAACGCGACCGTCAACTACAAGCAGCCCTTCGGCACGTTCACCGGCACCGTCTCGCGCTTCGTGCGTGACACCAGCTTCGTGCGCGATGCCTCGCTGGCGGCGCAGGCGTTCCTCGGCCTGCCGCACGACACCACCGGCCGCAGCGCTCTGAAGCAGGACAAGCACCGCCGGGTGGACAGCGGCGAACTGCGCTTCGCGTCCGACTTCGACGGCCCGTTCCAGATCCTCGTCGGCGGCTTCTTCCAGAACGAGAACCGCTTCTTCAACAGCTCGTGGCCCAAGGCCGACGTCAACGGCAACCTGCCCGCCGATGCCGACATGCTGCTCGACCGCACCGTCGACACCCGCATCAAGGAACGCGCGCTGTTCGGCGAACTCAGCTATGAGATCCTGCCGGACCTGACGTTCACCGCAGGCGGCCGCCTGTTCGACTTCAAGCTTGAGCAGCAGTCGGTCGCCAACGTCGCCTTCGGCGGCGGCACCGGCGCGGGCGCAGGGCCGAAGCTGCACACCAAGGACAACGGCCTGATCGGCCGCTTCAACCTTGCGTACAAGCTGAGCGATCAGGTCAACACTTACGTGCAGGTCGCACAGGGCTACCGCTCGGGCGGCACCAACGACCAGACCGCCGCTGCCATCGCCAATGTCGTCATACCCGACGGCTACGGTTCGGACTCGCTGTGGTCCTACGAGTGGGGCGTGAAGACCACGCTGCTTGATCGCAAGCTGTTCCTGAACGGCGCGGTCTATTACATCGACTGGTCGGATATCCAGGTCTCGCAGCAGGCGACCGACGGCACCGTGTCGTTCGGCTACACCGGCAATGGCGGCAAGGCCGAGGTCAAGGGCATCGAAATGACGCTCGATGCGCGCCCGATCCCGGGCCTGCAGATCAACCTGTCGGGCAACTACAACACCGCCAAGCTGGCGCAGGACAACCCCGTTGCCGGCACCGGCAACAAGGGCGACCGCATCCCCTACGTGCCGGAATTCACCGGCGCGGGCAGCGTCAACTACACGACCTTCGTGGACGCACTGGGCGTGGACGCTTCCTTCGGTGCGGACGTGAGCTATCAGGGTTCGATGGCCACCAAGTTCAACCCGGCCATCGACAACTACCAGCCGCTCGACTCCTACTGGCTGGTCGGCATGCATGCCGGCATCAGCAAGGGTCCATGGCAGGTGAACCTCAACGTCACCAACCTGTTCAACGACCAGACCACGATCAACTACAATGAGATCGTTCCGGGCGTGTACCCGCTGGGCTACTACATGAACCGTCCGCGCACGGTCAGCCTGTCGGGAATGGTGAAGTTCTGATCATGACTGCTGCTTCCAAGTTCGTCCTCGGGTCGCACCAGGTGGCAAACGCATCCCGGAGAGCCTTGCTCTCCGGGATCGCGTCTTGCGCCGTGGCGACCACTCCCGCTTTCGCGGCCCCGGCTGACAAGCCGTGGCTGGACGCCGCCCGCACGCCCGAACAGCGGGCGGAGCTGGTGGTCGCGGCGATGACGGACGACGAGAAGCTGAAGCTGCTTCAGGGCGATACCGAGCTTGATGCCAACGGCACCGGCGTCAATGCCTGCGTCGGCCACATAAGCGGCATCGCCCGCCTCGGCCTGCCGCGCCTGTGCATGGGCGATGGCCCGGCGGGCGTCGGCAACGGCATGAAGGGCGTGACGCAGTTCCCCGCACCCGTCATGGGCGCGGCGACCTTCGACCGCGATCTGATGACCGCCTACGGCAAGGCGCTGGGCGCCGAGCACGCGGGCAAGGGGCGCAACGTGGTGCTCGCCCCCACCATCAACATCATCCGCACCCCCAAGTGGGGCCGCCTCGCCGAGACGCTGAGCGAAGACCCCTACCTGACCGCGCAGCTGGGCACCGCGATCACCGGCGGCATCCAGTCGCTCGGCCTCATCGCCACCCCCAAGCACTTCGCGGCGAACAATCAGGAATGGCTGCGTCTGGGCGACGGTCCCGCCTACGAGGCGGTGGACGCGATCGTGCCCGAACGCGCGCTGCGCGAGATCTACTACCCCGGCTTCGAGGCGGTGGTGAAGCAGGGCAAGGCCGGCTCGATCATGTGCGCGTACAACCGCGTCAACGGGCACTACGCCTGCGAGAACCCCGGCACGCTGGGCAATCTCAAGCGCTGGGGCTTCGACGGGTTCGTCGTTGCCGACTGGTACTTCGCCCACCGCTCCACCGCGCCCTCGGTGAAGGCGGGGCTGGACATTTCCATGCCCGGCGGCGTCAGCCCCTTCGGGTTCGCCGAGTTCTACGGCGTCAAGGAACTGAAAGCCGCCCGCGCGAGAGGCGCCATCACACAAGCTGACATCGACGGCATGGTGAAGCGCATCGTCACCCCGATGTTCCGCCTCGGGCTCGTCGATCATCCCATCGCGGCGGCCGACGCCAATGCCAACGTGCGCGATCCGGCGCACCTCGTCCTGTCGGAAAAGATCGCCGAGGAAGGCACCGTCCTCCTGCGCAACGAGCGCGGCGTTCTGCCCCTGAAGGCCAAGACGATCGCCGTGATCGGCGACGATGCGGGCGCGAACGTCCAGACGTCCGAACGCTACGGCGGCTTCGTGAAGACCGAGGACGTCGGCACGCTCAAGGCCCCGGTCGATGCGATCAAGGCGGCGCTCGGCGACAAGGCGAGCGTGACATATGCGCGCGGCACCCTAGGCATCGCGCCGCTGCCCGCCATGCCGGCCTCGGCCTTCGAGGGCCTGACGGCGCGCTACTACGCCTCGCCCGACTGGAAGGGCGAGCCGCTCGTCACCCGCAAGGAAGCGTCGATCGACTACGCCGAGGCTGGTCCCAAGGCGGGCGTGCAGGGCTTGCCCTCGCTGTGGTCGGCGCGCTGGACGGCGGGCTTCGTGCCGCCGAAGACCGGCACTTATCGCTTCTCGCTCAACGGCGGCGGCGAGATCGCGCTGCTGATCGACGGCAAGCGCGTGGTCTACGTGCCCAAGCAGAGCTTCCGCCTTGCCACGCACGGCACCGTCTGGCTGGAAGCGGGCAAGCGCGTGGCGCTGCAGCTCGACTATTCCAACGCGCCGACGCTCTCGGCCAACGAGCTGCGGCTCGGCTGGCAGGCGCCGGATCGGGCGCTGATCGATGAGGCCGTCGCCGCCGCGAAGAAAGCGGAAGTGGCGGTGGTCTTCGTCGCCGATCACGTTTCCGAAGGCGCGGATCGCACCGACCTCAAGCTCCCCGGCGATCAGGACGCGCTGGTCGAGGCCGTCGCGGCGGCCAACCCCAACACCGTCGTCGTGCTCCACACCGTCGGCCCGGTGCTGATGCCGTGGCGCGACAAGGTCGCGGGCATCCTCACCGCCTGGTATCCGGGAGAGCAGGCGGCGGACTCCATCGCCGCGCTGCTGACCGGCAAGGCCAACCCCTCGGGTAAGTTGCCGGTGACGTTCCCGGCGGACGAGGTCAATGGCCCCGCCGACCAGCCCGCCCGCTACCCCGGCATCGGCACCACCGCGCGTTATGACGAAGGCATTCTCGTCGGCTACCGCTGGTACGACGCCAAGGGCATCGCGCCGCTCTATCCCTTCGGCCACGGCCTGTCCTACACGAGCTTCGCCTACAGCGGCCTGAAGCTGTCGAAGTCGGGCGATGGTTGGTCGGTGCGCGCCACCGTGCGCAATACCGGCAAGGTCTCTGGCGACGAAGTGGCGCAGCTCTACGTCTCAATGCCCGCCGCCGCGAACGAGCCGCCGCGCCAGCTCAAGGGCTTTGCGCGCGTCTCGCTGCAGCCGGGCAAGTCGGCCACGGTCGAATTCCCGCTGGACCGCCGCGCTCTGTCCTACTGGGACGAGACTGCGCACGACTGGCAACTGGCCGAGGGCAGCTACCGCGTCCAGATCGGTTCCAGCTCGCGCGATCTGCCGCTGGGCAAGGACTTCGATCCGGCAAGGTGAGCGGTTCTTCGTCGTCCCGGACTTGATCCGGGACCGCGGGCGGTCTTTAGGTGCTACCTCGCGGCGGGTATCCTGACGCGAACGTAGCCGGTCACGGCCAGCGGTCCCGGATAAAGTCCGGGGCGACGAAAAGGAGCACCCCTTGTCCGAAGCCGGAATGCGATACCTGCTGGAAGCGCTCAGCGCGGGATCGATGCGCGCGGCGGGGGACCGGCTCAACGTCGCGCCGTCCTCGATCAGCCGCCAGATCGCGCAGCTGGAAAGCCAGTACGGCCTCGCCCTGATCGAGAAGGGGCGGCGCGGCGTGCGCCTGACCCACGCGGGCGAGATCGTCATCGCCCACTACCGCAACCAGCTGGCCGACCGCGAGGCGCTGCGTGCCAAGCTGGAGGAACTGCGCTCGGTCCGCACGGGCCAAGTGACCGCAGCCATCGGCGACGGCTTCGCGGGGCAGAGCTTCACCTCGATCGTCAGCCAGTTCTCGCAAGCGAACCCGCTGATCCGGCTGGAGATCCTCACCGGTTCCACCACCGAGATTCTGCGCATGATCGCGGATGACGAGGCGCATTTCGGCCTCGTCTTCTCGACTCCGAACGACATGAAGATCCACGTCCGTTCGGTGATCGCGCAGCCGCTGATGGCGATCATGCTCCCTGACAACCCGCTGGCCGCACAGCCGAGCGTCACCATCGCGCAGCTGGCGCAAGTGCCGCTGGTGCTGCCGCCCGCGCATTTCCGCATCCGCCAGATCCTGAGCGCGGCGGAGGCCAATTCAAAGACCTACTTCCAGCCCGCGATCACCTCGAACTCGATCCACGTCATGCAGGACATGGTGCGCGCGGGGATCGCCGTTGCCATCCTGCCGCAGATTTCGGTGTGGTCCGAACTGACCGAAGGCGCGATGGTCAGCGTGCCGATTGCCGACGACAGCATCGAGGAAACCACCACCAGCCTCGTCCTGCGCTCCGGCCGCCAGCTGGAAGGCGCGCCGCTGCGCCTGCTCAAGCGCATCGAGGCGCAGTTGCGGCAGTGGAACCGGCCGGTGGGGCGGGAACGGTGATGTCAGGTTACCTTCGGATCGTCATTGCGAGCGTAGCGAAGCAATCCAGGGCAGTATGAGGTCGCCCTGGATTGCTTCGCTACGCTCGCAATGACGAGATGGGTGGAAGGTAATCATACGGGTCGGCGTTTCGTTTTTCGCAACGTTTCGAGCATTGATTCGTCATTGAATGCAACGTTGACGGCGTCCACGCTGCTCATTGCAACATCCGAGAGCACTGATGACTGACCCGACCGACAACCCCGAAGACACCGGCCTGTCGCGCGCCGACCTGCTGCTGTTGCTGCCGTTCGTGTGGCAGCTGGGCTTCGCGCCATGGGCCAACGGCGTCGAGTGGGCGCCGCTGGGCCTGCCGTTCGGTATGGTCTGGCAGATGGCGGGTATCCTCTTCGCTACCGCCGTTCTGGGCCTCCGCTTCATGCTGGACGCGCGCAATAAGGAGGGCGGGGCATGATCCTTTCGCTCATCCTGCTGATCGTGTGCGGCACTGTCGCCGGGTCGATGCTCTATGGTCGCCGCAAGCAGAAGCGCGCGCAGACCATGGAGGAATGGGCGCTCGGTGGCCGCAAGCTGGGCACGCTGGTGTTCTGGTTCCTCAACGCCGGTGAGATATACACGACGTTCGCCGTGCTCGGCATCTCGGGCTTTGCCTGGGCTTACGGCGCGCCTGCCTATCTGGCGTTCTGCTCGGTCTCGCTGTCGGCGGCGCTGGGCTATTGGCTGACGCCGATGATCCATGCCTATGGGCGGCGCCACGGCCTTGTCACGCAGGCGGACTTCTTCGCGCACCGCTATCAGGCGCGCTGGCTGGGCGTCTGCGTGGCGGCGGCGGGGCTGATCGCGCTGGTGGTCTACGTGCAGATCCAGGTCACCGCGCTGACTCTGGTGGTGCGCCTCGCCGCAGGGCCGTGGGTGAGCCAGGGCGCGGCGGCGGGCTTTTCGGTCGTGCTGATGCTGCTCTTCGTGTTCCTCGCGGGCCTGCGCTCCGCCGCCTTCGCCGCGGGCGTGAAGGACGTGGTGATGCTGATCGTGGTGATCGTGCTGGCCTGGACCGTCGCGAGCGTGGTGGGCGAGGCCTCGGTGCTCGACGTCTTCCGCACCGTCGGCGAGCGTTTCCCGCAGGCCACCCGCTTCCCCGGTCTCAAGCCCGAACTCGGCCTCGACGTGACCTGGCTGGTGACCTCGGCGATCAACGTGGCGCTGGGGACGTACATCTTCCCGCACATGTTCCAGCTGTGCTACTCGGCCGACAGCGGCACGACGATCCGGCGCAACGCGGTGTTTCAGCCGATCTACTCGCTCTCGTATTTCTTCATCATCCTGCTCGGCTTCGCTGCGCTGCTGGCCGGGACCAAGGCGCCCGGCGGCGACCCCAATTCGCTGCTGCTGGCCTTCGTGGAGCAGCGCTATCCGGCCTGGATGCTCGGCGTGCTGGCGGGGACGGCCTCGCTGTTGGCGCTCGTGCCCGGCTCGGTGCTGCTGCTGACCTGCGGCTCGATCTTCGGCCGCAACATCGTGCGCCCGCTGGTTCCGACCATAGACGACCGCACCGAACTGCTCGTCTCGCGCCTCGCGATGGTCGTGTTCGCCGCGATCGCGCTTTACCTGACTTTGGGTGCGAGCGGCTCGCTGGTCGAGATCGGCCTGTCCGCCTATGCCGCGATCGGCATGCTGGCGCCGGGCGTCTACTGCGCCTTCCTGCTGCGCCGCACTAGCGCCGCCGCCGTCCTGGGCGGATTGCTGACGGGTTATGCAGTGCTCTGGATGCCAACGTTGTCGAGCCTTGCCGCCGCATGGTTTCCGCACTGGGAGATCGGCCTCGTCGCGCTGATCGCCAATGCCGCGGTAACCGTGGGCCTGTCTCTGGCAAGCCCGCGCAAGGAGCTCGTCGCCCAACCCGCCTGACGACAGGCGACTGAGGCGCAAGACAACGCCGCGTCCGGTTTCGACCGGGCGCGGCGTCTTCGTGTCCAAGCCATGTCCGACGTTGCGGCCAGCGCAACGTTTTCGCCCGATGCGCGCCATTGTTGGAAAACAACCCCGCTGGCATCGATCGTCTGAAGGCAGAGAGCGGGACAAAGATCGCGCCGCTGCAGCAGGAATTTCCGCAGGTCAGGAACAAGGACGAAGCAATGACGGTCAGCAAGCGGTCACGGGTGAACTGGCAGGGCTATATCCCCGCGATCACGACCCCCTTCATCGACGAGGACACCCTCGACGAAAAGGGCCTCGGCCTGCTGCTGGAATGGCTCGTCGATCAGGGCATGCACGGCCTCGTGCTGGCGGGCACCACCGGCGAATGGACCAGCATGCGCCCGGACGAGCGCAAGCGCCTGTTCGAACTGGCGGGTAGCCAGATGGCGAAGAAGGTGCCGCTCATCGCAGGCTGCTCCAGCTTCACCGCGCGCGAGACGATTGCTTATGCGCAGGCCGCCGCCGAGGCCGGTTTCGAGGGCGTGCTCATCACCCCGCCGCCTTACGTGCGCCCGCTGCCGAACGAGATCGTGGCGTTCTACGAGGAAGTCGGCGCCGCCATCGACCTGCCGATCTGCGTCTACAACTGGCCTCCGGGCACCGGCATCGACATGCCGCTGGAGACGCTGCGCCGCCTTGCCGACATCGACGCGATCGTCGCCATCAAGCAGTCCACCCCGCGTTTCACGCACTTCGCCGAGACCGTTTTCGCGCTGGGCGAGCAGGTCCGCGTGTTCGGCTATCCGATGGACGAACTGGGCCTGACGATGCTGCGCGTCCACGGCGGCGACGGCACGATGGGCGCGGGCGGCGTGCTCGGCCGCAACCAGACCGGCTTCTACGACAAGCTGTGGGCCGGTGATATCGAGGGCGCACGCGAATGCGGGCGCAAGGACCGGGTGCTGATGGAGGAATGGTACACGCCGGACCTCGTCGGCAGGTTCGGTTCCGGCCCGGCGATCCTCAAGGCCGCGCTCGATGCCATGGGCCTGCCCGGCGGTCCGGTGCGCAAGCCGCTGATCGACGTCACCGGCAAGGACCGCGAAAGCATTGCC
Source organism: Novosphingobium resinovorum (assembly GCF_001742225.1). Lineage (NCBI taxonomy): Bacteria > Pseudomonadati > Pseudomonadota > Alphaproteobacteria > Sphingomonadales > Sphingomonadaceae > Novosphingobium > Novosphingobium resinovorum. Next base: position 1,393,023 of record NZ_CP017076.1, read on the forward strand.
GAGACGCTGCGAAAGCTCGATATGATCTGACCATGAGGATGCCGACGACGACCCACTGCGATATCCTGATCGTCGGCGGCGGACTCGTCGGCTGTGCTACGGCCTGGCACCTTTCCCGCTTGGGTTTCAAGGTGTTGCTGGCCGAGCGGGGGCACCTCAATTCGGGTGCCTCCGGGCAGAACGCGGGCTCGCTGCACTTCCAGATCGAGCGGCGCTTCCTCGAACAGGGCGAGAAGGCCGCCGCCGACGGCGCGCGCATCGTCTCGCTCAACCGCCTCGCGATCGAGGAGTGGAAGGGCATCGAGGAGATGCTCGGCCGGCCGCTCGATGTCGCCATGCACGGCGGACTGATGGTCGCCGAGACCGAGGCGGAGATGGACCTCCTTGCCTTCAAGGTGGCCCGCGAGAACGAACTTGGCTTGCCCACAAGGGTACTCAACGGCACCCAACTGCACCATAAGGCCCCCGCACTGTCCCCCAACCTTGCCGGAGCCGCTTGGCTGGAGGACGAAGGCCATGCCAACCCGCGCATCCTCGTCGATGCCTTCGCCGATGGCGCGCGCGGGCAGGGGGCGGTGGTGCAGACGGGCACCGCACTCGCCGGACTCTCGATGCAGCGCGACCGGACCTATCGCGCCACGCTGCAAGGACTTGACGGCGAGGTCACGGCGAACACGCCGCGCGTGCTGTTGGCGGCGGGGCATTGGGTGCCGCGCCTTGCCGGGCTGCTCGGGCTCAACGTGCCGCTCTATCCCGCGCCGCTGATGATGAGCGTGACCGATCGGACCGAGCCGGTGCTGCCTTACCTCATCCAGCACGTCGGGCGGCGGCTGTCGATGAAGCAGACCGAGGACGGCAACCTGCTGATCGGCGGCGGCTGGCCCTCGCGCCTTGCGAAGCGCGCCGACGGCACCCCCGATCTCGACCGTCCCGCGATCGTCGAGCTCGCCAACTTGCGCGCCAACCTGGAAGTCGCCGCGCGAGTCATGCCGGGGCTGGCCGAGCGCTCGCTGCTGCGGACATGGACCGGCACCACCTGCATTTCCGCCGATCAGCTTCCGATCGTCGGTGAGGTCGCCGCCGCGCCGGGGCTGTTCGTCGCGGCGGGGGGATCGCTGTTCACGCTTGGCCCGGTGCTGGCGCGGCTGCTCGCGCGCACGATCGCGGAAGGGGCCACGCCGGAAGAACTGACGATGTTCACGCCGCGCCGCTTCGCGCACCTCGATGCCTTCGCGGTGTTGCCGTGAAGCGCGTCGAACAGGGCGTCACCCGGCCCGCGCCGGTCGCGGTGGAACTCGACGGCGCGCCGGTCATGGCACATCCCGGCGAGACGGTGGCGGTTGCCGTGCTATCCGCCACGCCGCGCTTTCGCGACGACCGTTCGGGACAGGCGCGGGGGATGTTCTGCAACATGGGCACCTGTAGTGAATGCACCGTCTGGATCGCGCGCGGGGATGCGCCATGGCGCCGCCTGCGCGGCTGTCTCGTGCCCGTAGAGCCGGGCCTGCGCATCCGCACCGAAAGGCCGGAAGCATGAGCACTTACGACGTCGCCATCGTCGGCGGTGGTCCGGCGGGCCTCGCCGCTGCGGAGCGGACGCTGGCGGCGGGCCTCTCGACATGCGTGATCGACGAGCAGCAGCGGCCCGGCGGCCAAATCCTGCGCCAGCCTCCCACGACGTTCTCGGTCCCCGGCTGGCTTAGCGGCGCGCCTTATCGCAAGGGCCGCGCGTTGCTGGATCGGGTGAGCGGCGACGCGCGGCTGCAATGGCTGGGTGGCCGCTCGGTGCTGGGCATCATGCCTGATGGCGAGGGTTTCGCGCTGACGCTCTCGGGCACGGCGGGCGGTATCGAACAGGTGCAGGCGCGGCGCGTGCTGGTGGCAGGTGGTTGCTATGACATGCCGGTGGCGCTGCCGGGCTGGACGCTACCCGGCGTCATGAGCGCGGGCGCGGTGCAGACGCTCATCAAGGCGCAACAAGTGCTGCCCGGCCAGGGGATGGTCCTGTTCGGCACCCATCCGCTGATGATCGTCCTCGCGCAGCAGATCGTCGAGGCTGGCGGTGAATTCGCCGCCGTCTGCTTCGCGCAGCCCTTTGCCGCCATGGCGCGCACGGCGCTGGCGCACCTCCCGCGCGCCATGGCGAGGCCGGGGCCACTGCTTGCCGCTGCAGCCGGGATCATGGCGCTACGCCGGGCCGGGGTGCCTGTTCGCTACGGTGCGCAGGCGTTGCGCTGCGAAGGCACCGACGCGGTGGAGCGCATCGTCTTCAGCAACGGCGAAAGCATCGCCTGCGACGTCGCCGCGATGTGCTACGGCTTCCTGCCGCAAGCCGACCTGATCCGCCAGATCGGCGCCGAGGTACGCTGGTCCGACCCCGCCGGAGGCTGGGAAGCCATCCACGACGAAGCCATGCGTTCGACCGTGCCGGGCCTCTACGTCGCGGGCGAGACTACCGGTGTCGCGGGCAGCGATGCGGCGATGGCCGAGGGCGCGTTGGCGGGGGTGACCATCGCGCAGGACGCGGGCGCTCTGTCGGCCGAGGAAGCGGCTGCGGCTATACGCAAGCCTCAGGCCGAGCGACAGGCGATGCAGGGCTTCATCGATCTTCTGCGCGGGGTCGCCGATCCCCGCCCATGGCTGCCGGAGCCGGAACCGGATACCCTGCTCTGCCGGTGCGAGGACATTTCCGCCGGAACCATCGATCGCGCGATTGCCGATGCGCTGGAAGTCGGTCCCTCGTTCGGGGCGAGCGCGATCAAGCTGCGCTGCCGGGCGGGAATGGGGCTGTGCCAGGGCCGGACCTGCGAGCACGCGCTGGTGCGCCGCATCGCCTCGGCGCGGGGCTGCCGAGAAGCCGAGGTGACCGGCTTCCGCCCGCGTTTCCCGGCACGCGCGGTGTCGGTGGCGGACTTACTGGATACCCAAGAATAACCCCCTCCTCCCGCTCAGCCTGAGCTTGTCGAAGGCCCTGCGGCTGGCGCCTGGAGCCTGGAGCGCGACTTCCGCCGATCCATCGTCATTCCCGCGAAAGCGGGAACCCATCTCCTGACGCCGCCTGTTGCACGGGCATCAGATGGGTCCCCGCCTTCGCGGGGATGACGACCGATGTTTCGAGCAACACTATCACGCTTTAATTCCCGGGCCTTCGACAGGCTCAGGCTGAGCGGGGGATGGGGAAGCGGCGGGCCTTTACGTTGCGTCCATCGCAACATCTTCGCTCAGTCCACGTCATTGCCGGAACACTCGTGCGGCGTAGGCTGGCCGCTTCCCAGCCGGAGATTCCCATGACCGACGCCGCGTCCGACCGCCCCATCTTCATCGAGGCCGACCACGTATCCTGGACCGTGGCCGATGCCGACGCCGTCGCGCAGTGGTACAAGGACGTCTTCGGCGCCACCGAACTGTTCCGCATGGGCCCGCTCGACGCCGCGCAGATCCCGGTGGGCGAGGACGGCCGCGACTGGATGGAAAGCCACGTCAATGTGCCGGGCGCCTGCCTGACGCTGATCATGCTCAAGCTGACGGCGAACCTGAACTTCCAGCTTGTGCAGTACGACAAGCCCGCCGATCGCGGTACGACCCTGCCGCGTAACTGCGATGCGGGCGGCCACCACCTCGGCATCAAGGCGGACGATGTGGAGAAGGCCAAGGCCTATCTCGCCGCTCATGGCTGCACGCCGATGGAGACCATCGACATCACCGAGGGGCCGCTGGCGGGCAAGAAGAACCTCTATATTCTCGACCCCTGGGGCCACCAGCTCGAGATCGTCGACTGACCTTTCCTGACAGGAGCCTGCCATGACCAGCACCCGCATCAATCCCGAGACGCTCTATCCCAGCGTCCAGTACGGTTTCTCGCACGCCACGCTCGACGAGGCGACCGGCACCCTGCACCTCTCGGGCCAGGTGGCCTGGGACAAGGACTACAACGTGGTCGGCGGATCGGACGTGGGCCTTCAGGCGCGTCAGGCGCTGGCGAACATCAAGGACGTGCTGGCTTCGCAGGGCGTCGGCCCTGAAGCGGTGCTGCGCCTGCGTACCTTCATCGTGAACTACGACGTCTCGATGCTGGCCGCGATCGGGCCGGAATTGGGCGCGTTCTACGGTGATGTGGTGCCCGCCTCGAACACCGTGGTCGGTGTCTCGGCGCTGGCGATGCCCGAGTTCCTGATCGAGATAGAGGCCATCGCTACGGTGAAGTAAGGCGCACTCGTCGTCCCGGAGCAAATCCGGGACGACGATCATCAAGGCACGTTGTCGCGCAGCCGCATCCAGCCCGGCGCCTCGACACAGACCCCCGCGCCGACGGCGAGATTGTCCGCCGCGAGCCACTGGACCGTCTCGTCCTGAGGCTTGCCTTCGGAGACCACGCGGATGCCGATGCGCGCCAGCGTGATGGCGTTGGCATTGGCGTGCAGGAACCGCCCGAGCCAGCCCCAGATACGGATGCCCTCGTGGAAGCGGCGGTCGTTGCCGGGGGCGAAGTCGATTTCGTTCTCGTTCACCCGCACCTGCGCGGCATTGCCCACGTAGATGCCGTGACCGCCCCACAAGTACTCGACCGGCAGGCGCAGCGCCATGCGGTTGGCGATGACGGCGACGCTGGCGAAGTCCCGGTGGTCCCCGGGGCCGTCGCCCTCGCGGGCCAGCGCGACATGGACGCCTTCGAGGAAGGCGGCGATGTCGTTGCGGGCGATGCGGGTTGTCCGGCCTTGACCACCGGCGACGACGATCGCCTGTCCGCCGACCACGCCGAGACCTTTGCGCAGTCGCTCGAACCACGCCGCGACGGCGGGGAACTTGGCGCGCAGGTCGGGATCGGCGACGAAGCGGCGGGTCAGGTCAGCAATAGCGTCCCAGGTGCGCTCCTCGGTTTCGGCCGTGATCTCCTGCGCGAATTCGCGGGCGATGCGAATCCAGGTTTCCTGATCGATCTCGGATTCGAAGGCGACGCGCCATTGCCCGGCAGGAATGGTGATCAGGCCCTTGCCATCTGTGGCAGCGGGTTTCGGGGCCTCGGCCACGGTCATCTCGCCGCCGCGGATGAGGTCGCCGAGCAGTTCGGGCGATAGCTGGATGCCGGTCTGTCGCCCCATGACCTTGCGCACCCGGTCGGCAGGCGCGCGGAAGGCGGACGTGGCGGACGTGTCCGCCAGAGCCTTGTCGGTCAGGCGGCGCATATAGGCCTGCACCGCGTCGGTGCTGGCCGTGTCGGCGGCGGCGGGCGGCTCGGCGGCGATCAGCTTGCGCCATTCGGGCGCCTCGACCATCGAGGCCATGCTCACCGCGTATGGCCCGACGAGGACCGCATTGCCCGGCACCGGCGTGCGCGTTTCGGCCGGGGTGAAGTCGCGGGCAAGGTGCCTTGCCAGCATCCCGTGGCGACGCGGATCGGCGGCGAGTTCCTCCAGCGTGAACCGCTCGGGCAAGTGAGAGACGCGCAGGCGGTTGCCCTCGATAACGGAGTCGATGGCGTCGGTGACCAGCACGCCGTCCTGCCCGAAGCCGCAGGTGAAGGCGCAATCCACGATCCGCACGAAGCTGACCGGAACGGGCTTGCCGTCGCGCTGCGTGCCGGACACGGTCACGCAGGTCCGCTCGTTTCCGCGCGCGGTGCCGCACGTGACGGTCAGGTCCTCGAGCGTCACGGTATCGACCCCGATGGCGGTGATCGCGCCCCGGCGGCGGGGCTTGTGATCAAGTAGATCGGCGGTCGCGGCGACGGTCAGCTCGCGCATCGAGAGGCTGGCGCAGTCGATGAACTCCAGCACGCTCTCCCCTTCGCTGCACAGCACTTGGCTGGCCGCTCCACCGCCGTGGATGACGACGTGGCCGAGGCCGGTCAGGATCACCGGCTCCCTGGTCTCGAACCGGCCCTGCCGGAAGCAGATCGTCACGTCCTCGCCCTTGGGCAGTTCGCTCAGGGTCTTCACCCAGTCGGTGCCGGGCGAGAGCGTGACTTCCACGCAGCCGCCGCCGACGCGATTGGCCAGTTCCTCGATCGCACGCTGGACGGTGACGATCCCGGCGAGGCTGGGCGTGGCCGCCGGGTCGTAGGACACGCGCGCGGCGGTGGAGAGGCTGGCCCCGAAGGTGACGGCAAGGCCCACCCGCTCATCGGTGGAATCGATGAGTTCGGCACGGACCTGCTGGGTCGCGGTAGCGGCGTCGAGTGCCCAGGCGACGGTCGCCTCGCCCTTGTCGTCGGTGAGGGCGATGACGCTGGAGAAGCCGCTCGCGGGCGGGATGACGTTGAGCCCCCCGCTGCCCGACAGCACCGTGAAGCGCACGCGGGCATTCTGGACCGGCATGGTCCCGCGATACACGCCGACGCGCAGCAGGTCGGCGAGGGGACACAGGCGCATCGGCTGGGTCGGATCGGGCAGCGCCTCTTGCCCGTCGCCGCCGAGTAGCGCCAACTGCCGCATCCGGGTGAGCGGCGGGAACAGAGGGCGGCAGTCGCCCACGAAAGTCCACGCGCCGCCGGTGCAGTCGAGCACGGCGAGGCGGGCATAGGCATGTTCGATGCCTTGCGGTGACTGCTGTGCGGGGGCGCCGCCGCTCTCGGGCCAGTCGATCCCGCTGCCGCTGCGGGCAGGGATCACCCACCAGTCGCCTGAGCGATAGGCGCCCCCGGCGAGGAAGGCGACCTCCAGCCCGCTCTCCAACGGTAGGAAACCGTCGTTGGTGCCGGGCACGGTGATGGCAACGGCACCGGGCGAATCCCACGCGCGGACCTTGGGATTGCGACCGAAGGAGCTGATCGCGATCGGCCCGTCGGCAGTCGGCGCGTCGAGCCGGACGCGGTTGCCGGTCAGGCTGACGATGCGCACCAGCGTTCCGGGGCGGCCGGCAAGTTCGGCGTCGTCGTCGGTCAGTTCGATCCACTGGCCGGGGCTCAGGCCGCTTACCGCGTCGCGGCCGGTCTCGGCGAGGGTCAGGGTATCGCCATTGCTTTCCAACCAGCGCGTGGCGAAGGCGGCATTGTCGCGCGACCATTTGAAGGTCGCCCCTCCGCCTGCCGTACCCGGCTTGTGAATCTCGACGCGGTAGAGGTGGTTTTCGAGCCGCTGATAGCCTGCGGTCTCGGGAAAGGCGCAAGGGTTGGCCTCGGTGTCGGCGGGCTTGCCGCGCGCGGCGATCGTGCCGTTCGGGCGCTGGATGAAGGAGGTCCACCCCGGCACCGCCGCGTCGCAGGTCACCGCGCCGTCGCCCGCATCGCCTGCCCGAAGGAAACCGACCTGCTCGACCACCTGCAGCCGCGTCGTGGTATCCACGCCCAGCGATTCCTCGACGAGTTCATCGTCCTCGATCGCGGTGACGTGGCGGTGCCAGACGTCGACGAAGGCGATGTAGCGCCCGTCCGGCGGGCTGGCCGAGCGGCTGCCGTCCGCCGCGACGAAGACCGGCGCTCCGGCAGGCAGGAAGGGCTGCGCGTCGTGAAGGAACTTGCCGGGGTTCATGCAGCGCACGCCGTCGACGTAGAGCGTGCCCGCGCCGACCCCCAGCTTGCCTGCCGCCTCGACGGTGATCGCGAACCCGGCATCGCCCTGCGGCGCGCCGGATGGGCCGATTAGGTCTGCGGCGGTGCGCCTGTCGCGGTGGAGCTGGATCGCGCTGGCCTCGTTACTGTCGGCGTCGAGCGCGACGCGGCCCTGTTGCAGCAGGACGGCCTCGTACTGGCGGGCGGGATCGAACCGCAGCCGGGAAAAATCGCCTTTCATTCGTCCTTCTCCTGCATGATCAGCTGGCCGGCAGCAGTCCGGCTTCGAGGCCGAGGCCCAGGTATTCGTCGAGCGCGATGGCAAGGTTGGCGCGGCGCTGCGGCTCCTCGAGGAAGCGCCAGACCCCCATCGAACCGCCGTTCGCCGCGCCTTGCGTCAGCGCGGGATCGCTGCCCCACGAGAGGCGCGCGAAACCTGCAGCGCCCGGCTCCAGCGTTTCGAAGGCGAGGCCCAGACGCGCGGCGATGGCGGCCTGATCTGCGGCCGCGCCGGCTTCGCGAATGGCGAGGTCGGGCTGGCAGCGGAACTGGCGCGGGCCGGTGGAGCCGGGAGGCACCAGCGAGTAGCGCAGGCATCCCACCTGCCGCCGCGTCGCCGCGAGCGTGCGGGCGAAGATGCAGTCGCTGGCGGTGATCGAACGCACCTGTGTCTGGCCGAGAACGGTCGCTCCCGAGAGCACCGCGCGCGCGCCGGGCATGGTTGCAGGACCGAGCACCACGCTTTCCGTCACGTCCAGCCCCGGCACCGTCGCGGGCGCGGAAAGAGCGGGCAGGACGCTGCGGCGCAGGGTCACGTTCAGCCGGTCGTGGTCCCCGGCGATGGTGAGGCCGTCCGCGCCGAGCACGGTGCTGTTGGACACGACCAGTTCGCCGAGGTTCGCGGACCCGTCCGCCGCCACCCTGAGCGCGCCGCCGACCAGCAGGCCGTCGATCACCAGCGCGCCGGGATCGAGCGCATCGGCCGGAGCGGTCCCGGCGACGGCGATGTCGCCGGTCACGCAGGCGCGCCGGTCGCGGGCGGTGAGGGAGCCGGGACGAAGGTCGCTGCCGCCGCCCTCGCGCGGGGTTTCCGGCCAGTCGGCGCTGGCGAGGAGCAGCAGGCTGCCGCGGGGCAGGGCGATCGTGCGGGGGCCGGTCAGGTCTTCGTCGAAGCGGTCGTTGTCGAGCAGGACGATGGCGCCCACTGTCCCGGCAGGCTGCGCGTTCCACAAGGCCACGGCCTCGGTCAAGCTGGCGAGCATGATTCCCGGAAGCGGAGCGCGGCGACGGCTGACGCCGACCTGCCAGGTGATCTCGCGCCCGCCGAGCAGCGTGGCGATTGCGGTGCTGCGATCGTAGGGGCCGCCGCCGAGGTCGCCCGGCGCCGCGAGGGCGTGCCTGACGTGGACGCCCGCAGGCTCCACGCCCTCGGGAAAGGCGATGCGGCCGCGCACCGGGTCGAAGGCGGCAGTGATGGCCCGGGTCACGGTGCTTCCCGTGGCATCAAGGTAGTCGAGCGTCGCAGGAGGTCGTCGCCATCCGCGCGCGTCGGCCACGTCATGCAGGTCCGCGCTGGCCAGTTCGGCGGAGGGGACCGCGACGAAGGCATCGCTTGTGCTGGCTTGCACCCAGAGTTGGACCGGCGGGCGATCGTCGAACCACAGCGGCGTGGGCGTGCGTCCCGCCGCCATGTCGGCGCGCATGGCTTCCAGTTCGAGATACAGCCTGCGCCGGTCGAGTAGAGTGGGCAGGTCGGCCTCGCCCGCCGGAACGTCGGCAGCAAGCGGGCTTGGCGGGTTCCACAAGGGCAGTTCCCGCCCCGCAGGATCGCAAAGGAAGCGCCCCGGTCCGGCAGGCGCGGCTTCCACGGCGGCAAGCGGGTAGACCTGCTGGCGCCACGCGAAGATGCCGATGTTCGGTACGTTGTAGCGGCCCCGCCCGCGCGCGATGGGCCGCGCGTCCAGCGTGTGCGGCAGCGCGTCGAAGGCGGTGTCGTGGCGCCGCATCCGCTCCGGTTCGCGCACCGTGGCGGTAGCGGGCGCGTCGAGGCGCAAGTGGCGCAGCGCCTGCGTGGTGGCGAGGCGGCGGAACATCTCGGCCGGCACGGCGGGCCAGCCCGTCGTCGCGCGGGTCAGGGTGCCGATGATCCCCAGCGTGCCCTTGCGCCGCCGCAGGCCGACGGTCTGCGCCACCCATGCACGCTTGGAGAAGTTCTCGGTCGGGGTCAGCGCCCGCACGGCGAGGAGGTCGGCGATGTAGGGCACCGCCCATTCGGGGCAGGTCTCGATGAACCAGCTCTCGCTCAGTTCCTCGATGGCGCGGGCGACGCGGTCGGCCTCCCCGCCCATGATGTCGAACAGCGCGGTGACTGCTCCCCCGGCATTGAGGTCGGCCTCGCGCAGATAGGCGGGCAAGGCGGCGTATAGGCGATCTGCATCCATGCGCATCATTGCACCTGCGTCAGCTGGAGGGCGGCGGGATCGATCGTCAGCAGCTCCGCGCCCTGCCACCCGTTGCCGAGGCGCGCGGCGGTGGCCGCGGGAAGGACGGGGGCAACCGAGGCGGACTGGTCCTGCCGGTGGAAGCGGGTGAACCGCGCGGCGGTCACGCCGTCGACCGCGTGCAGCACGGCGGAGACTTCGGCGAGGCTGGCGGGATGGGCGAAGGCGCGCGCCGCGAACCCGAAGACGGCCAGCAGCGCCTCGCGCGCGGCGGCCATGACCACGGCGGCGACCGCGTCGGCGGCAAGTACCAGCCCGGCGTGCAGGACAAATCGGCGCGATCGATAGGGGGCGAGCGCGATCGGCAGGCCGTGGCGTTGCCCGGCATAGTCCCCGCCGCTGCGCACGGCGGCGATCGACTGCTCCAGGTTGTCGAACAGGGCGTCGCCGGGCAGGGGGGCGCCGCCGCGCGTGTCGGCGATTGTCAGGACGACGGCGCGCAGCGTCCGGTCGCGTACAAGGGTGGCGTCGGCCTTGCCGATCCCGGCGAACGTGCGCGCATAGTCCGCCGCGTCGGCGAGGCTGACTATGCGGGCCATCGTGCGCACGGTGCTCGGCGCATTGGCGCGTGCGGTGGCGAGGGTCTCGGGGTCTTCGGCGCCCGATGCAGGGAGCGGGTTGACCACGCCGGAGAGTCCGGCGGGCCGCTGCAGCGGCTGGCTCAGCTGCCCGGCCCTGAGCATCCCGACAAGGCCGGTGCCGATGCGGTAGCGGGCGATCAGGTTGCCCTTGCCGCTCGGCGGGCGCGCGCCGGTCACGCCGTCGCCGAACTGGATGGTGACGGTGCCGTCGTCGGCGGTGCGGGTGGTGAACACCCGGTCGCGCGGGCCCTTGCTGACGAAGTCCGCGACTTCGCGCCAGCGGGCGGGTCCGATGCGCAGTTCCAGCGTGCTCGCGCGGCCGAGCGGCGTGGGGGCCGATACCCAGGTCAGCGGCTTGCCAGGCAGCGCCACGGCCTGGAAGGCGAGCGTCGCATCGCCGTTGCCGATGGCGTCCTCGCGCGTTTCGCCGTGGCTGGCGGCGACGACGTTGGCGTTGATCCGCAGGCTGCGCGGGGTGAGCGGCGGGTCGATCTCGGCGGTGAAGGTCAGGCGGGTGGCGTCCCGTGCCGGGGGGGCGAGTTGCGGCGCGTCGCCGCCCGCCGCGACCGTGCCGATCTGAGCGATGGTGAGGATGCGCGCGGCCGCCGCGCCGCTCGCGGCCTCGGAGCCGGTCAGGGCGACGCGCTGGCCGACCGAAAGCCCGGCGACGCGGCGGCTCAGCGTCACGCTCTTGCCGCTGACGGCTTCGGTCACCGGCGTCATCGCCCAGCCGAGCAATTCGCTGACGCCGTGCACGGTGGTCGAGCGCGGCGAGAAGGCCGTCATCGCAGGGCCGCTCAGCTTCAGGCGGGTGACCTTGCCGGACATGCCGAAATCGCTGACGCTGATCTCGCTGGCTTCGGTGACCTTGTAGGTCTCCATAGTCGTCCCGGCGCGCAGCACGACCCAGCTTCCCGCCACGAAGCGTTCGTAGACCTGGTCGAGATCGACATAGTCGCGGGTGGCGGGGAACGGCGCATCGGCCCAGCTGGAACGCCTGCGCGCATAAAGGCCGGGCGCGAGCTTGCGGGTGGTGTCGAACTCGATGATCTCGCTGATGTCGTCCAGGATGCCGCCGTAGCCGATCGCGCTTACGGCGGTGTCGCCGATGCCGCCCACGATGGCCCGCTTGATCGCCTTAGCCTCCAGCGCGGCTGCGGCGATCGGCAGGAATTCGCCGACGCGCAGGGCGAGGGGCAACGACTCCCACGCGGGCGCATTGTGCCCGAACAGGCTGGCGCGCTGGCGCAGAGCGAAGACGCGGGGCGCCAGCTGCGGAATGGCAGCGGCGGTGCCGAGCGGTGCTTCGAGGACGACTTCGCTGCGTGCCGGGATCTGGTCGGCGGTGTCAGGAGGCACGTCGGTCACGCCCGCGACGCGGCGGGCCTGCCAGCGGGGGCTGGTGGTCGCGGTGTCCCGCTCGGAGCCGACGATTAGCACCATGTCGCCAGTGCGCAGCTGCGTGGGCGGCTGCAGCATGAGCCTGTCGTCCCCCGCCTTCGGTGCGACGTAGCGGACGCTTTCGGCGCGCAGGTCCTGCCAGTCCGGGCGGGCGTCCATGGCGGCGTCGGTCTCGAAGATCTGCGGCTTCTCGTCGGGGCCAGGGATGCTCATGATCCCGGACCCGGCGGGGAGCGAGACGATCTCCGGCGAGCCGGGAATGGTGTCGCAGGTCACCGCCAGCCAGGCCGAGGCGGAGACGCCGGGTGCGGGCGCATAGCCGATCAGCCGCGCCAGTTCGAGCACCGAACGCCGCTCGGTGGCGGGGTGCAGGAAACCTTCGTTGCCGATGCGCTCATTGTAGAAGGCGAGGATGTCGAGCGCAGTGGCCCAGCCGTCGAGCAGGGCGATGGCCGGGTCGGCGGGGTCGCGCGTGGTCAGCCGGGCGAGCGCCGGCGCCTTGTGCAGCCGGTCCAGCATCGCGCCGTTGAAGCCTGCGTGCGTGGCCAGTCGCCACGGGATCATGGCGAGGTTCGCAGCGGGCGTGTCCGGCTGCGTGTCTGCGCCACCGAAGCAGGCGCATTCGGGGTCAGTGGTCATCGTCCGCCCTCCATGTCGAAGCGGATGCGGCCCCGGTCGGGATGGTCGGGGTCGTTGTCGAGCCGCAGCAGTTCCGGGCCAGTCGGTGCGATCACGCCGTCGGCGACCGGGTCTATCGGCGGCGCCCCGGCGCGGCCGAAGCGCGTCAGCATCGCCGATCGCACGCCTTCCACGCCTACGGCAGCGGCGAGGATCGCGCTGGCGTGCACCGGGTCGCCGAAGCTGCGGCGGTCGGGATGGAAGAACCCCGGCGTCCCGTCCGGCGCGGTGGCCGCGCTGAAAGTGCGCTCCAGCCGCTGCCGCACATCGGCGAGGATCGCGTCGGGATCGACGCAGACGTGCATCACGATGTCGAGCGGCACGTGGACCGGGGCGGCGACTTCGAGGTCGAAACCGGCCATGCGCTTCGCTTCCAGATGGGCGAAGAGGTCTGCGGCGAAGTCCGGGTCGTCCGTCGCGGACAAGCCGCCGATGCGGTCGACGATGAGGAACACGGTGTACCAGCTTCCCGTCCAGCGAATGCGCGCCTGTGCGCGCTGGACGCCGAGCAGTTCCTCCAGTGCGGCTGCATAGTCGGCCTCGGTCACCGCGCGGTCCTGCCGGGCGACGCGGGCGGGGGCGAAGCGGCGGATGTGCGCGGCATCCTCCCGGTCGCGGCCGCCCTGTGCCGGGAGCGGGTTGGTGACGGCGACGATACCTTCGTGCGGCGGCAGGGCGACGTGGCGCAGCACGTCGCGCCCGACGTTTCCGGCCGCGCCGCCGCCCAGCCGGTAGGCGACGGAGAGGCGTGTGCCCAAGGCAGGCCGCACGCCCAGCCGGTCGTCGCCGAAGCGCAAGCTCACGGTGCCGCCGTGCTCGACTTCGGCGACGGCGGCGCGAGCGAAGCGGTCGGCGCCGAGCAGGTCAGGCAGGATGTCCCATGCCTGCGCTCCGTCGTTCAACCGGATCGCGGCATGGGTGGGCGCTTGGGCGGGCGGGGCAAGGAAGCCGGAGACCGGCCCCGATGCAGCGAAGTCCGCTGCGAAGACGACGCCTGCATGCGCCAGTTGCGGACGATAGGGCCGGTCCGTGTCCCGGGCGGTGTCGGGCAGGAGCGTGGCCTGCGGCTCCCAATGCCCCGCATCGGCAGGGGCAAGGTTCGCCATGGCGAGGGCGCAGGGACGCACTTCACCGGCAAGGCTCAGGCTGTCGAGAGGCAGCGCGAAGGGCAGGGCGTCCTCCTCGTCCCACGCGACGTCGCAGACCGGGGTGCCGTCCACCGGATCGACGGCGTGGCGCACGGCGGTCAGCCGCACCGCATGGCGCAGGCGCGGGTCGGCGTCAGTGGCCGCGCCGGTATCGGGATCGGCGCTCTGGAGCAGCATCAGCAGGTCGCCGGGGGCAAGGTTCAGCCGGGGCTCGTCCACCAGAGTGACGCCGAGCGCGCCGGGCGGCAGGCAGCAGGCCGCATCGGACCAGGTGTGGATGGGGATCGCGTCGTGGGCGGACCACAAGGTCACGTCGGCCATCGTCTCGAAGATCGCCGCGCCCGAGCGTAGCGCCGCGTCGCGCTGCGCGGCGGTCTTCAGCACCGCCTCGCGCCCGGGCTGCATCCCGGCGACGAGCTGACCGGCGGGCAGCACCCGGCCGTCCATCGCCGATCCCGCCGCGACGCCGAAGTGGACGAGCGTGCGGGCATTGGCGCCTTCGTCCACGCGGTAGTCGACCAGCCGCGCGTGGCGGCGCAGCGATATGCGGCTGCGCGCGGTGCCGAGGTAGGCTTCGGTGCCCGCCGCGTCCTGTGCGTAGCTGAGCCGGTCGGCGTGGTACGCCAGCGTCTCCACCAGCGCGAGGTAGGGATCGGCCGCGCCCCGATCGCGCCAGCCGGGCATCAGCACCGCCAGCCTGTCGAGCATGACGCGGCGGAAGCTGGCGTAGTCCTTCGCGAGATAGTCGATGCGCGGTTCCTCGGCCACGACCGGGGGGCAGCGGTGCACGGGGGCGCAGTCGAATTCGCTGGGGCAACCGGCCTTGAACAGGAAGTCGATGGCGGCAAGGCGCGGGTCGAAGCGCTGCGGTGGTTCCTCCTCCCCGCTCGCACTGACGAGGTGCAGGACGTAAGTGGAGAAATCCCCGGCGGCATTGACGCGCAGGCGTATCCGGTTACCGTCGGTTTCGATCAGTTCCTCCACGCCGATCCCGGTCACGCGGTCGCCGCCGGTCACGCTGAAGTTGGCCGCGACCAGCGGCGGCGAAGCGGGAACGCCATCGGTCTCGCCGGGCAGCGCATGGACGAAGAACACGTCGATCAGGGTCTGATCCGGGGAGGCGATCTCCAGATAGTCGAAGCCGTTGATGGCGTCGGGCTGCGGGTCGCCCAGGGTATCGCGCACCGCCGCCACGCGGCGCGCCTCGCGGCAGAGGTAGCGGGCGGTCATGGCAGCGGCCTTTCGATCGTCGCCAGCTTCGTTTCGCCGCTGGCGCGCAGGACGTAGGCGACGCGGATGCGCAAGGTGGCCTCCTCGATGGTCACTTCCACCTGCCCGACCTCGATCAGATCGCCGAGCCACTGGCCGAGCGCGCCCTGCAGGCCGAGTTCGACGGCCACGGCGATCGAGGGATCGTTGCCGCCGAACAGGATCTGCCGCAGGCCGCTGCCGAAGTCGGGCCGCATCACCCGCTCTCCGGGAGAGGTCAGCAGGAGCTGGCCGATCAGCATCCGCACATAGCCCTCGGCGTCCATGGCGGCGGTGCGACCACCGGAATCGAAGGCGAGGGGGAAGGCGATGTGCGGCGCCTGCGAGGTGGCTGGCTGGGTCATTGCGCGATCACTCTCGTCTGCACGGTGGTGACAGTGGGCGGGCCTTGCGGGATCTGCTCGGCGCTCTTGCACAGGCCCGGCGAGGTGGAGAGGATCAGCGGCTGCCCTCCGGCGGTGACGCGGGTGGCGGGCACCAGCCACTGCACGGTGACGCAGGGCTGGGGCTTGGTGCCCGCGCCTACCGGGACCTGGAACGGGCAGGCGGCGATCGTCGCCATGTCGGCCGTGGTCGCGGCGGGCATCCCGCCCAGCATGACGCGCGGCGATCCGGGGGCGATGCTCATCTGCCCGGAGTGGGGGCACATGCCGAGCGCGCCGATGTGGAGGATCGGGCCGGGCATCAGGTCACCACCAGCGCGCCCTGGTTCACGGTCACGGTTGGCCCCGTGAGCATGATCGTCGCGCCCTTGCCGTTGGTGATGGTGATGCCGACGTCGTTGATCGCGATCATCGCGCCGGTCATGGTTTTGAGCAGGAAGCCCCCGGTCGGCCCGGGGGTGTCGCTGATCATCAGCGTGTTCTGCCCGGCGGTCTGGATCACGAAGTTCGACAGGCCGGGCGTGCCCGCCATCGCCAGCGGCGGGACTTCGCTGGTGCTGTGGTAGTAGCACCCGGTCCAGATCGGGTAATTCAGGTTGCCCTGTTCGAACTCCACCCACACGCCCGCGCCGATCTGCGGCAGCCAGTGCATGCCCATCTGCTTGCCGGTGGCGGGAAAGCACGGTTCCGCCCATGTCGAGGGGGCGAGGCCGGGACCGTCGGGAACCTGCACCATCAGGCGGCCAGTCTGCATCGGGTCGATGTTGTTGATCACCGTGCCTCGGTACTTTCCGTAATAGCGGCG
Organism: Novosphingobium resinovorum; assembly: GCF_001742225.1. NCBI lineage: Bacteria > Pseudomonadati > Pseudomonadota > Alphaproteobacteria > Sphingomonadales > Sphingomonadaceae > Novosphingobium > Novosphingobium resinovorum. Next base: position 1,409,275 of record NZ_CP017076.1, read on the forward strand.
GGTCTCGGTCATGCGGCCACCTCCTGCGTCCATGAGCCGTGCGCATTGCGTGTCAGCTGGAAGTTCTGGCGGAGTTCCCCACGCTTGATCGAGGTCGTCACCGACTTGACGAGGTAGACGCCGTCGTGATGCGGCCCGGCCCCGCGCACCGGCACCAGCCGCCCGGGCACCAGCACCCGGCCGTAGCGCGCGACGTCGAGCGTGCCCGAGGCACCGACCACGCGGCTGGCCTGCGCGGCTTCTCCCAGCCCGCGCATGACCAGTTCGGGGACGTCGAGCCGTGCCTGCGTCTCCCGGTCCGAATTGCGGCCGAGGTCGGCGAGCTTGGAGAAGCGGGCATAAGGTATCCAGCCCGGCCCCATCGGCGGGCTCAGGACCTCTCCGGGAATGGGGATCGGGATGGTGAGGCCGGTGCCGCGCACTTCCTGACTGAGCAGGTAGGGCAGCAACTTCTGAGTGCCGTCGAAGGTGAAGTTCAGCGACTGCACGTTGGATGCCTGATCCATGTTCACCGTCAGCGCGGGCTGCATCGAGAAGCCCTGGCTGTTGAAGTTGCCGCCCGGCGTCAGGCCGCCGAGGTCCGGTCCCCAGTAGGCGGTCGTCACGCCTTCCTCCTCGGTCGGCTCGACCATGAAGACGTAGCCGCAATCGCGGGCGAGACGGTTGACGTGGCCGTAGTCGGTTCCTTGCTGGACGTGCCAGCCGTTCACCGGATTGGGGATCGTCCAGCTCGGCGGGGGAAGGATCGCGGCGATCACACCCAGCGGCGTCCACCGGGCGAGGATGAAGGCGACCTGGCCCATCGGCGGCATGCCCGGCATCGGCAGGCCGGTGACGTCGTACTGGTCCATCAGTTGTGTCACGTCGCCGCCGGTGACGCTGAGGGTGGCCTTGCCGCTCTCGTTCGACTGCGCGACGTCGTAGCGGGCCACGAAACCGTCGAGCAGCACCGTGCGCAAGCCGTCGATGGTGAGCGAGAAGATGAACCGCTTGCCCGGCGTGAACATGCCGCCGGGGAGCATCTCGGTCTCCACCGCGCCGCCTTTGGCGAGGTTCAGCTTCATCTGGAAACCGCCGCGCGGAGACTGGCGGGTCACCTGCAGTTCGGTGATCGCGTCGATCAGCGCGGGCGGCACCGGGTCATGGGTGATGAACCCGGTGCGGATCGAGAGCTGCGCGCCCCTAAGCATCGCCCTGCGCCTGATGCGTGGGGCCGGGCAAGGGCACCATGACCCGCGAGCCGGGCGTCGCGGCGAGCGCGTCGATGTCGGACAGCCCGGCCGCGTCGGCGAGGCGCCAGTCCAGTTCGGCCCGGCCGTAGGCCCGCGCCGCGATGAGGTCGGCGCGGTCGCTTACTCCGATTTCGGCGACCCCGGCGGGGGAGAACGCCTCGGGCGGCGGGATCAGCCGCCGGGTGACGTAGGCCGCGTCACTGCCGTCTGGCAGCGTGACGGTGGCGAGCGGCAGGCCTTGATAGCGGCTGGTCGCGCCGAATGCGGGCTCGGCGCCGGGGGTAAGGCCGGGCAGGACGGGAAGCTGCGACGTGCTCATTGCAGCGCCTCCAGCCCCAGATCGGACAAGGCCCGTCCGCCGAAGCGCCCGGCGAGGCTCTCCTTGCGCCCCTGATAGGCGAGGTAGAGCGAGGCAGGCCAGCTGGTGAAGCCGAGGTCGTTGGCATTGAGCACCCGCAGCGACAGCTTCACTTTCGCGCGGATCGGATTGAGCGCGGTGTCGAAGGCGTCCTCGGTCACGCTCATGTCGGTCAGGCGCACCGGCATCACCCGCGAACGGCCCCAGACGAAGACGGTCAGCGGTTCCGGCGCGGGCAGCACCTCGATCGCACCGCGCGCCGCCTGTGCGTGGGCCGCGCGCATCGCCGCGAGGCCGGGGTAGAGCATCCGTTCGAGGATCGCGAGCTGGGGCCAGAGGCCTAGCGTGGCGGCATCGTCGGTCGGCTCGGCATTCTCAAGCGCATCGGTGGCGTCGAGTTCGGCTTCCAGCGAGATCGTCTCGGTCGGCGGGCCGGTTAGGCGGGTCGCCTCCTCCGCCGGGGCGCCGTCGGACGCGCCGCGCGGCTGCAGGGTGCGGGAGAGGGTGTCGGGGTTGTACTGCAGCGGCACGACCTCGCTCAGCACGCCGGTCTGCGCCTCGACGCGCACGAGACCGGCCTTGAGCAGACGGGGGGTGAGGGGGGAACTGGCCATCGTCGCGCCTTTTGCTTCAGGGTTTCTTTTTCTTCTTCTCGGCCCAGGGGGGATCGAGCAGGTCGATCGAGAGCCCGCGCACCGAGGTGCCCCGGATCTCGTCTTCCTGCTGCCAACGGTCCCACTGGTTCGGGTTTTGTCGGTACTGGTAGGATTCGTAAGCACTGGAGATTGAGCGGCGGGCCAGCCAGTCGCCGATGTCCGCGCCGAACACGCCGCTCCAGAACGGTAGCAGTCCGCGATAGAGAGACTCTGCCGCGGCGGCGTCCCGCAAGTCCACCGACTGCCCGCGCAGCGCCGCGGAACGTGCAAGGGCGGTCCAGTCCACACCCTCGCCGCGCCATGGGAAGAGGCTCTCGTTACTCAGTGGCGGCACCAGCGTGGCATCGAAGCGTGGCGCGTAATCCGAGGGTAGCAGGCTCGCCCCGTAGCGCGGCGCGAAGCGGGGATCGAGGAGGGGGGCGGACGCCTCCGGCTCGCTCCCGGCAGGCGGCGGTGCGACATCCGGACGTCCCCCGACAAGCGGGCTCGGATCGAGCTGCAGGCGAAAATCGCCGAGCAGGCCGATGCTGGAAAGCTCCGGCGCATCGCGCAGGCGGATGCCGACGCGCCGGTTCTCTTCCACGGGGCCGAAGTCCTGCACTTCGCCTTGCGCGTGGACGTCGAGCAGCGAACCGGGCGGCAGCAGCGGTTCGATCGCCCTGCGCACGGCGACGCCGCGATGGGCGGACAAGTTGGCGTTGTAGGCGTCGTCGCCCTCCAGTGAAGCGTAGCCGTAGACGTCCACCCACAACCTGCGGCTGCGCCCGCGCATCAGGCCCTCGATCGTGGCGACGTCGCCGGGGTCGAGGTCGGCGCTGTCGCGCTCGAACAGGACGTGGCCGGTCTCCGGCATCACGCCTTCGCCGCGCTCGAACGCATCGCGCGGGGGCGCCGAGCCGATGCCGCGCGGGCGGGGCGGATCGTCGTGGAGCGCGATCGGCGGCGCGGCTCCGGTACGGGCCTGCGCGACATGGGCGAGTTCGTGAAGCAGTACCGGCGCGCCCGCTCCGGCGCCCAGCACGACCTCGTCCCCCAGAGCGAAGGCATTGGCGCCCAGCACGTGCGTGCGCTCCCGCGCTTCGGCCCCGGTGTGGAGGCGTACTCCGGCCAGGTCGATGCCCAGCTGTGCCTCGGCCTGTCGCCGCACCGTGCCCGGCAGCAGGGAGCCGCCGCTGCGGGGGAGCAGTCCGGCCTCGTCCCGGGCTGCCCGGCGAGATGCGGGCAGCCCGCCGAGCAGCCCCGGTGCGGCCAGCCCGCGCACGGCGGTATCGTGCGCGCGGTTCTCCAGCGTGGGGCGTGCCGCTTCGGGAGAAGCGCGGGGGGAGGGCGCGTTCATGGACGGTCCTCCCGGGGCCTGCCGTTCGCGTCGAGGCTCCGGAATTCCCCGGCGGTGTCGAGTGCGGGAGCCCCTGCGCGGCGCGGGGCGGGTGTCTCTGGCACCGGGCAGACCTGATCCGGATTGAGCGTGACGATCAGATTGGTGACGCTCGCCTCGGACAAAGTTCCTTCGGCCGTACGCGGGGTCAGCCCGGCAAAGCCGATCTCGGCATCGGCGATACGGCCGATGTGCACCGCGCCGGTGCGAACGTCACGCGATCCGCGTCCGCGCGTCGGGAAGCGCAAGTCGAGCGCGCTGAGATCGAAATGATCGAGCCGTACCGCCAGTGCGCCGAGGCGCTCGGGATTGGTGATGCCCTGACGGCGGAGGCTCGGGTAGGCGTTGAAGATCGGATCGAGCGGTTGCAGCGCCCCCGTGACCGTGAGGCCCCCGAGCGCGTGCGGCGCGAGTGTCGCCGTCCCTATCGATCCCAGCGAGACGGTGAGATCCGAACCGTTGTCCAGCCCCAGCGCGAGCGCCAGCCGGTCGATCCTGAGCGGAGCGGCGTAGTCCGTGCCGCCGGAATCCGAGGATGCCGACGGTGCGCGGGGAGAGCGTGCGCGCAGCAGGGTTTCCAGGTCGATCCGGCCCGCCTCCGCCTCGCGCAGGTGATTGCCTTCGAGGTTCCATTCGAAGAAGTCGTGATAGATCGGGATCGGCTCCGGCGTGGGCCCCATGCCTTCGGGATCGCCCGGCGGGTAGAAGTGGAAGCCGGCCCCGATGAAAAGCGTCGATCCTTCGAGGTGGAAGTCCACCAGGGCATCGGCGAGGTTGGGGATCTGGCCCTCGAGGTCGGCGTAATTGATCGAACCGTTGGTGATCGGAACGTTCACCCCGAAGGTGTAGTCCAGCGAAGGGATGCCCAGCGCCCCGTCGATCCCGTAGGCGCCGGCGAGCGTGAAGCTGCCGTTGACGTGGCTGAACAGCTCGTGGTTCGCGGCGAGCCATGCCGCGCCCGCATCTCCCGCCAGATAGCGCGAGGCTGTTGCCCCGCTGCCGCTTCCCCCGCCTGACGGGATCGGATCGATGCGGAACCACGCGTCGGTGATCGTCGCCGAGGGAATCTCGATGACGCGGCGGCCCTGGTTGTTGCCGCCGAGATCCACCGCGACTTGCGGGGACTCGATGCGGCGGATGTCGAGGTGGATGCCCGCACCCTCGTCGTCGTAGCGCAGGCCGCGTGCGTTGAGGCCGGCGAGGGTGACGTGGCCGCCTTCCGCCGCGTTGTAGGACAGTCGATCGCCGCCGATGCCGGTGCCTTCGCCGAACATGTCGTGCCGGGTGCCGCCCGCTCCCCGGCGCACGCGGATGCGCTGGTCGGGATCGCCCATCACGTAGCCGACGATCTGGGTGGCGGACCAGTTGAGGAGGTCGATGCTCATCGGCCCGTCGCCCGCGAGGTTCGCCTGAAGCACGTCGGCATCGAAGGCCATGCGGGCATTGAGCGAGCCGACCAGCTGCGCCTGCAGCCGCTCGGTGTGAAGTGCTTCGGCGCGTACGATCCCGGTGATCGCGGTGCCTCCGGCGGAGGGCACGATCTCCAGCGGCTCGTTGGTGGCGGGATCGGCAGGGCGGCCGACAAGGACAGGGCCGACCGTGAAGGGCTCGCTCTCCGGCAGGTCCAGCCAGAGGTCGAGGCTCGCAAGGTGGATACGCATCCCCGAGGCGGCCACCCGGCCAAGGCGCAATTCGTCGATGACGATGCGTTCGTAGGGCGTGCCTGCAGCCGCCGCTGCCGCGGGCGTGGGATGCAGGTGCACCGAGAGCCGCGCGGTGATGTCGCTGACCGTGATCTCGCTGGTGTCGGGGGCGAGGATCTGCATCGACGGTCCCGAAAGCTCCAGCTGGGAGAGGTTCAGGCTGTCCAGATGCAGCGGCGCGCTGCCGTTCGCGCCGATCGAGACGACGTTGCCGGAATAGCGGATCAGCCCGGTGTCGAAGTTGCGGAACCCATAGCCGAGATCGACACCCGGCCCGGTGCCGTCTCCATAGTGGACCGTGCCCGCGCCCGAGATTCCCGTAGCCCGTCCCTCGATCGCACCGCCGGGATCGAAGGCGAAGTCGATCCTTCCCGCGTTCAGCATGCCGCTCACGCGCAATTGTTCGCCGTAGCGCACGAGGAAGTCGGTCTCCACCGAGCCGATCGAGCCGCGCGCCCTTGCTGCACCGGCGGTCGGCCCGATGGTGGTCGCCGCGCCGCCGAGGCCGATCAGCAGGTTGTGGACGTTGATGTCGGACAGCGTCGCCGCCTCTCCCGGCACGAAGCGCCCGCCCGGTGCGGCCTCGGGCAGTTCCAGGTGCAGCGAACCGGCATCGACGACGATCCGCGCGGCGCTGATGCGGTCGACATGGAGGCTGTCGATCGCGAATTCGCTGCGCTCGTCCGCCAGCGAGGAATAGCGGCCGGAGAAGCGCACGCCGGTGGCCACCGTCGGGCCGTCGGCGCGGATCGTGGTGCCGTCGGCGGTGTGCCAGCGGATGCGGCTGAAGGTCAGGCTGTCGAGCCGCAGCGCATTGATCCGCGTGTCGCCGCCCGCCAGGACGACCTGCCCGGACACGTCGCCGCGCGTGATATGCATGCCCCCGCCGCTGCGTCCGTCCGCGCCGCGATAGGTGACGTCGGTGTCGGAGGCGACGAGGGCATCGAGGGCGACGGTCATCGTGCCGTCGCTGGCCATGTCGACACTGACCGCGCGAGGCGCGCGCTCGGCCCCTTCCGGCCGATCGAGCTGGCCACCGGCCTCCAGCATCCGGCCCATCGCGAAACGGAAGCGCATCTGGTCGAATCCGGCGACCTCGATGGCGCCGGACATCCGCGTCTCCTCGCCGCCGAGGTCGATGTCGAATCCTCGCAGCGCCAGCCCGAGCAGGGCGCCGGAGGTGATCTCGATCCGGTACGAACTGCTGCCAGCAACCAGTTTCTCGTAGCCGAGGCCGCTGCCTTCGATCCGGCCGATGCGGAAGGTCTCGATGTGGATGTTGCGGAAATCGATGCCGCCGTTCTCTCCGGTGCGGCGGCGCAGCAGGATGTCGGCGGTGATGTCGCGCGCGGTGCTCAGGCCATCCGCCCAGATGTGATGGGTGCCGTTGTTGTAGTCGAGGGCCTGCAAGTCGAGCTGGCGCACCAGGAGCCCCTCGACATGCAGCCCGTCGGTAGCCACCCGCAACCCGGCGCTGACACCCGAGAGGGCGAGGGCCTGTCCCTCGCGCTCGGTGATGCCCGCGCCGTGGATGCCGCGCACCGCCACGGAACTGGCCCCGATCCGCGCGGAAAACGCCTCGCCGCCGCCTGCCGAGATGGTCGGTCCGGTCACGGTGACTTCGCGCACGCGGATGTCGAGCAGTTCGCCCAGCTGGCGCGACACTTCCAGCAGTTCGCGTTGGTCCTGCGGCGAGCGGGCCAATCCTTCCGGCACGCCGATGCCGAGCGAACGGCTCCGCAGTTCCTCGTAGCGACCGACCAGCGGGCGCAGGTGCAGCAGGTGCTCGCGCTCGGCGGGCAGAGGAGGCGGATCGGCGCGCAACTGCGCCTCGATCGCGGCGAGCGTGGGGATCGTCGCGGGCAGGGCAAGGTCGCGCAGGGTGAATTCGTCGGCGGTCACGCTCGGCCCGCTCGCCGCTGTGCCGAGGCGTGCGGGCGAAGGGGGACCGGCGCTGACGAAGCGGCGGATCGCCTCCTCGCTGGTCATCTGGCGGAAGGCCAGCGCGGCAGTGTCGCCGCCGCCGCGTATGCCGGTCAGTTCCGCATGGCCAAGGCGGACCGGGCCGTCCACGCCGTCGACGCTGACCCGCGCAATGGCGATGGAGAGGCCGCCGACACCGCCCACGCCCGTCTCGGCCTGCAAGGTGTCGAGCCGTGCCTGCTCGGCGGCGCTCAGGCGATGCCCTGCCTGCAGCCGCGCCATGAGCCCCAGCATTTCCGCCTCCAGCGGCTCCAGTGCGGCGAGCCGGGGCCGCAACTCCTCGCGATCGGCGACCAGCCCAGCGACTTGTTCGGGCGCGGCGGCGCGCGCCCGTTCGATCCGCGCGTCGAGGACGAAGATCTGCGCGCGCAGCGCCGCCGCGCGGTTGCCGCCTGCCGCCGCCGTGAAGCCCTCGACCGAGAGGCTGGCGACGCGCAGGTCGCCCATGTGAAGGCCCTGCGCGTCGATGCGCCCGACCGAGATGGTCGCGGTGCCCAGCGAGGTGTTCGCCGCCGCCCGCTCGGTCAGCGCGTCGCGGTTGAGCGCGAGGTCCCACACCAGGCCGAGCACATGGCCCAGGACCGGGGAATCGGGCAGCGGTGCGGTCTGGAAGCTGGCGCTGGCATCGACTCCGGCGATGCCGAGGTGGCGCAGGCCGGTCGGTTCGGCGTCCCCCGCGCGGGTGTGGACGATCTCGTCGAGCGAGACATCGTCCACATGGAAGCGCCCGGCACGCGGCGCCCGCAAGTCCTCTGGCGCAAAGGTGAGCGCGAAATCGAGGTCGGTGAGCGAGACGGCGCCCGCGCGCAGCGTCGATCCGGTCGAGACGGAGGCGAACCGGGTGAGCGCGATCCGGCTGGCCCGCACGCGCATGAAACCGGCGGGCCCGTTGATCTCGATATCGACGACGTTGGGCTGGGCGAGCGCCGCCTCGCGGTTGTCCGAGCCGATGGAAATCCGCTCGCCCGGCGAACGCGCCAGCACCGCGCCGGTGTAGAGCGGAGCCCCGGCGTTGCCCTCCAGCTGTTCGAGGTCGACGGTCACCCTGAGCCCGGTGGTCTCGGCATACGTCGCGGATTCCCCGGTGAAGGGGTCGGTGCCGTGGACGGGGCGGGTGTACTCCTCCAGTTCGTAGGCGCCGGTGCCGAACAGCATCGCCAGCAGGTGGCGGCTGCTCCGCGCGGCGCTGACCGTGTGCGGGCGCGGGAACGTGCGCCCCACGCGCGGGTCGTAGAGCGCGAAACGTTCGACCAGCGGCCCAAGCGGCTCGCGGGTCCAGGCCCGTTGGCGGTGCGACTGCTCGAAGATCCAGTCGAAGTCGCCCGCCGTGATGCCCATCTGGACCAGCAGCGCCAGATCGGCCGGGTTCGTCCCGTCCCATGCCGCCGGGTCGGCCAGTTGGCGGCGCAGCGGGGTTTCCCCGCGCTCGTCAGGGCGGGTGAAGGCGAACGACAGCCCTGCCTCGTGGAGCATCGACTGCGACAGTGCCCCGGCGATCCGGGCGGCATAGGCGCCGCGATCCTCAAGCTCGAAGGCGCGGCGCTGGTCCTCGGGCAGGGCGCGCAGGATGTGGAAGGCGAACAGCGCCTCCTCGAACGTCACCTCGTCGATGGTAATGATCCACAGGAAGGTGCTGACGTGGAGCAGCTGCCGCAGGTCCTCGCGGTTGAACGCCGGATCGCGGGCGCCGAGGACAGTGGCGAGATCGTTCCAGTAGCGTCGGTCCTGTTTTACTCCGTCGGAGAGGGCGGAGAACAAGCGGCGCATCAGGCCCAGGACGTCAAGCCTTCGCACGACGGCCTGCAGGACGGACAAGCCGGGCGCCGGGCGCGTGGAGGCGGGCGCGGTTCCTTCCGGCGGCGCGTGGGCAGGAGCCGGCACGGCGAGCGCGGCCAGTCGCACGAACAGGCGATAGGCCGCCTCGGCGCTGTCGTCGAAGGCGCGGGCGGCGGCGATCAGTTCGGCCTGTCCTTCCAGCAGCGCGCCCGCCTCTGCGGTGAGGTCGGACAGGGAACCGTCTTCGCCGCGAACCACGATAAGCCCGGCCATGGCGGCTTCGGCGCGCAGGTCGTCCGGCAGTTCCTCGATCAGCCGCAGGTAGAGGCGGCCCTCGTCGAGCGACTGGAAGCGCGCCTGCTCGGCCGGCGGCATGGCGCGCAGCATGTCCCAGGCGAGCGAGGCCTCCCAGTCCCGCACTGCCCAGTCGAAGAAGCTGCGGCTCAGCAGGGTACGCATCCGGGCCATGGTCCTGTCCGGCCGCCGGGTGCGGACGAGCATCGCGAAGCCGCGCGCTTCGGGTGTCTCGCCCCGGCGGTCGACGGGTTCGAGCGCGCCGATCCAGCGATCGACGATGCCTGCGCCGTCGAGCCGGGCGATGACGCTCTGCAGGCTGCTTTCCGGCAAGGGGGGAAGGGCGGCGTCCGGTGCAGGTGTCGGTGCGCCCGAGAAGCGCGGGTCCGGCACCGCGAGTGCGGGGTTTTCAGCCAGCAGCCGAAGCGCCTCACGGGCGTCCTCGCGGCTGGCGCCGGTGAGCATGATGGAGAGCGTGCGGCGCAAGTCCTCTTCGCGCCGGGTGAGGTCGGGCGCGGCCGCACGCCGTCCCGCTTCGGTGCGCGCGGCCCGGCGGCCGGCCTCCTCGCGGTCGTATTCGGGCAGGGCGGTTGTGCGCAAGGCGCGCAGGTCCGCGCCGTTATCGCCGCCTTCGAGGCGCGTGAGCTGGCCTATCGGCACGCGGCGCAGCGTGGTGACGGCGGCGTGATGTTCGGCCGGACTGAGCGAGCCGGGGTCGAGCCGCATCGCCCGGAAGATGCGATGGCCGTTGTCGGCGCGGTCCAGCATGTCCGTGGTGAACGATTCCGCTGCGGCCAGAACCTCGCGCCGATGGCTGCGTGCATGATCATCGCCAAGGCCGTTCGCGAGCGCGGCGAGCGGCCCGGTGCCCAGCTGCGCCGCCAGCACCCGCGCCGTCTCGAAAGGCAGCGGCGCGAGCAGGTCCAGCACGCGGGTCACGGCATCGGCGGACGGGGTTTCCTGCGCGAGCAGGCGAACCATGTCCTCGCGCTCGTCCCGGTAATTGGCCTCGACAACGTCTTCCAGACTGCGTGCGGGTGACGGCTCGGCCCCGTCGAAGTGCAGCGCGCCGCCGGTCGCCGCACGCGGGCGCGGCGCCATGCCTCCGCCGAGCAGGGTTGCGGCCAAGCGCTCGGCCTCGCGCTCGGCGGCAAGCGGCGAGGGCGGTGTCGCGGAATGCAGGCGGCCTTGCGCGACATGGACGAGTTCGTGCGCCAGCGTCAGGCGGCTCGCCTCGGATGCCGGATCGTAGCCGCGCAGCCACACCACGTTGCCCCGCGCCGCGCCCCGCGCCCCGGCATCGGCCAGCAGGCGGTCGCCCTCGCGATCGAGCCGGAGATCAACCTCGCTCGCCGCAAGGCCGAGAGCCGGGGCGAGGCAGGCGAGCGCGTCTTGCGCGGCCTCGCGCGGGGCGCTCACGCTCTCGGTCGGGGAAGGGGCGGCGCGTTCGCTCATGGCGCGCGGCCTTGGCCCGCGATCCCCGCATGGACGCGGGCGGCGGCGGCGCGGCCGATGTCCTCGGGGCGGGGCCGGGCGGGAAGACGCGGCGGCGCTGCGGCGCGCGACAGGCCGCGCTGGCCGACGAGACGCTCCAGCTCGGAGGAAAAGGCCGCCCCGGCGCGCCCTGCCTCATCGGCGTCGAGACCGTGGAAGACCAACTGGCCGACCTCGATCGCCACGCGGCTCACAGCCAGCCTCCCAGTTCGGCCGAAGTGACCGGGCGCTCCAGCTTGCGGCATTCGAGCACGGCGGCTTCGTGCAGGTGGCGCATCTCCACGGCACCCCCTTGCGCAGCGGCGAGGAACGCGGCGTTGACGGCGATGCTGCGGATGTTGCCGGGCGCGACGTTGAGGCGCGCGAGGCGCTCGAAGTCCAGCCCCTCGGTCGGCGTGGCTTGCGGGAAGGCGCGTTCCCAGACGGTCCGGCGCAGCGCTTCGTCCGGGAAGGGGAACGCCACCACGAAGCGCAGGCGGCGGAAGAACGCGGCATCCAGCGATTCGCGCTGGTTGGTGGTGAGGATGGCGAGGCCGGTGTAGCTCTCCATGCGCTGCAGGAGGTAGCTGACTTCGATGTTGGCGTAGCGGTCGTGCGCGTTGCCGACTTCGCTGCGTTTGCCGAACAGCGCGTCGGCCTCGTCGAACAGCAGCACCGCGCCGCTGCCCTCGGCGGCGGCGAAGACGCGGGAGAGGTTCTTCTCGGTCTCGCCGATGTACTTGCTGACGACTCCCGCCAGATCGACGCGAACCACGTCGGTGCCGAGGTCGGCGGCGATGACTTCGGCGGCCATCGTCTTGCCGGTGCCGCTGGAGCCCGCGAACAGCGCCGCGATGCCAAGGCCGCGCCCGCCGCGCGCTCCGAAGCCCCAGTCCTCGTGGACGTGGCGGCGGTGGCGCACTTGCGCGGCGATGGCGTGCAGCGCGGTCTTGAGTTCCGCGGGAACGATGAGGTCGTCCCACGTGGCGACGGGGTGGATGACTTCGGCGATGGCGGCGATACGCGCCTGCGCATGGGCGCGGGCCTCGCGGTGGAGCAGGTCGCGCGCGGCTTCGCGGTCCAGTCCTTCGGCCAACGGGCCGAGGCGCGCGATGGCGGTCGGGCCGATGGCGAACTGGCTGGCCAGGGCTTCGCTCGCGCCGTTGAGCCTGGCGGTCTGAGCCTGCCCCAGCGCCCGGGTCCAGAGGGCATGGCGCTCGGGCGCTTCGGGCACTTGCAGTGTCGCGGAGACAAAGGGGCGGCGGCATGGCAGCGCCCCCGCGCCGCCGCTGACGATGATGCAATCGTCCAGTCGATCAACGAGATCGGCGGCGAGCGCCGCCTGTTCGGGGGCGATGTCTTCGGGCAGCTCGATCAGCAGCGCGAGGCCGCCCAGCAGCGCCTCTCGCCGCCACAGGGCTGCGAAACCGTGGCGCTCGGCGGGAGTGGGCGGTAGGTTCGCCGCGCCAAGAACATGGAGGCGGCGCCCCAGCCGGGTCGCCGCAGTCTGGGCGATGAGCCGGGCGTCGGCGGGCTCGCCGTGATGCAGGTGGATCGCGGGTACCTCTCCGTCCGCGCGCATCGACCACCAGCGCTCGACCAGCCGCTCCGCCTGGGCGCGGCCGGAGGGGCCGATTTCCGCGCCCGCCGCCACCGGGCGGACGAGCGGGGCGAGGCGTTCGTCAAGCGCGTCCTCTCCCAGCAGCGCGAGGAGGATGCGTTCGTCGATCAGGAGTTCGGAAAGGGTCGGTCGGTCGGGATCGGCGAGGCGCAGGCACCGCAACGCGCGCAGCGGGGCGTCGGGACGCAGCGCCGACCATGCCGCCTCCGGCAGTACCGCCATGGCGAGGGCGGCGGTGATGCGGCCTTGCGGGTCGCCGGTCACGGCGGCACAGAGCGCTACGGAGCGTGCACTCAAGTGCGGCAGAGCTGCCAGCAGCAGGCAATCACGGGCGAATGCGATGAGGCCAAGGCGCTCGGCGAGACGCCTTGCCGGCCCACCGGATTGGGCGGCCTCCTGCGCTGCGTGCAATGTCGCTTCGGCGGCCGCGATTTGCTCGCCTGTTCGCGCGGCGGCAAGCGCGAGGTGCGCTTCGATCACGGCGATCTCGCCGGCGAGAGACGGCGCGCTCATATCGTCACCAGCGGGGTGGCGAAGCGGCCGTCGCCGCCGGGGGTGAGCAGGCTTTCGGCGCCGTCGATGCGCAGGCGCACGAGGTAGTCGCCGCGCGCGATGGCGCGATAGGGGATTGCGATCTGCGCAGCCTCGTCCACGCTTTCGGCTAGGCCATTGGCGGCGGGAGCGGCGATGGCATAGCCGCGTGGAGGCCGCGAGGCGGGCGCGCCGCGTTCGTTGAGCAGCACTTCGACCCGCTGGTCACGGCCGATGGCGCGGGCGGCGGTGACCGTCAGGGTGCCGTCGGCGTAAACGATGCCGTCGATGGTCCGCGTCGCGGAATTGGCGGCGGAGACGGTGTTCACCACCGGGCGCAGGATCAGCGCGGCAGCGTTGGAGAACACACCCTCGTGCGCGGTGGCCGGATCGCCCATCTGGCGCGGGTGGATGACGGTGACGCTCTGCACTCCGGCGCGCGGGCGAGGGGCGGCGGCAAGGTCCACATTCAGGATGTGGGCGCGGGAATCGGAGGCGGGCGCGTGGTCGGTGGCGCCGATGCGGACCACGGTGCCGCTGGCGGCGAGCAGGCGCAGGCCGGCGATCGCCAGCGTGTCCTCGGTGGTCACCGCCGCGCTCGGATCATCGGCGAGGCCGACCCGCGCGATCTCGGGCAGCGCCAGCGTCTCGCCGAAGACGGCGCGGGCAGTGGCGGGCAGGGCGGTGCGGCCCTTCGCGCGCGGATCGATGAGCACGACGCTCGCTTCGTAGGCGACGGTGGTGCGGTAATGCGCTTGGAATGCCGACCAGATCCGCGACATGTCCTCCAGCGCGACGGCGGTGGGGGTCAGCTTGACCAGTTCGATCTGGTCGGCGAGGCCGCAGTTCTCCAGCGCCGTGGCGAGCGGGCTCGCGGCCGTGGGCACCAGTGCGCGGCGTACCGCCTCGCGCGTCAGGACCGCGTTCTCGCCGAGGATGCGCAAGGTGTGGCCGAGCAGGACTTCGGCGACGAACATCTCCGCCGCGAAGGTCGTGACGAGGTAGTGCAGCGTGAACGCCAGCGGCGGTGCGGAGACGAGGTCGCCGCCGCTGTCGCGCCCAGGCAGCCCGAGATTGCGCCAGGCCGCGTTGGGCGTGACCTGATGGAGATAGAGGTTCACCCGCGTCGGCTCGGGCTGGCCGGGCTTGGCGACGAGGTCGGGCGGCCCGGCACTGACGCCGATGGTGCCGACCGCGTCGCCTGCCTTGTCGAGCGCAAGGCCCTCCACCACGAGCTGGCGCAGCACGGCGGTGACTCCGGCGATGGCGAAAGGCGTGCTCATCGTGCGCGCTCCCCGCCCGAAAGGAACTCTGCGAGCGAGGGGCCGGGCGACGGCGCAGGCGAGGCGGGCTGGCGCCGTGCGGGCGGCGGAACGGGGGGCGGGGGCACCGCATGGACGTCTATGCGCTCGATCCGGATGACGACCGGCGGCTCGCCTCGGGGCGCCGAAACGGAGCGTTGGCGAGGTTGCGGAGCGGCGGGCGTGGGCCGGGGTATCGCATGCGCGACCGGCCGAGGAGCGGGTTCAGCGCGGCGCGGCGGGGGTGCCTGAACGTCCGGGCCGGGCGTTGTGCCGGCGCGTGCGTGGACTTCGACGTGGCGCATGATCTCCTGCAGCACCGTGCGTTCGGAGATCTGGAGGTTCGGGGAGGGCGAGTTGGCCATGCGGCGGGGAGCCGGGCGGTCAGGCGCTTGGGCCGGGGGGGGCGTGAGCGCAGGCGTATGGCCGGGATCGGCAGGGGGCTGCGGTATCGCAGGACGTTCGCCACTCGGTATCGCCGTCTGGATTGGCGGCACGGCCTGAGAACGGAAGCGCGGTTCCGGATTCTCAGCGGACGTAAGCACTTGCGTAACCTGCACCACCGAACCCTGCCGGATTGTCGGCGCGGCGGCGGGGGCCGTGGTGCCCGGGCGCGGCGCCGTGCTTTCCCTTGGGGCGGAGGGCGCGTCCATGACCGTGCGCGGTATAGGCTGCACGCTCCCGGCGATCGGCTGCGCCGGTTCCTCGAAGGCCATATCTTCCCCGCCGCCCTCGTAAAGCGTGCGCGGGCGCGGGGAGAGCAGCGCCACGCGGCCTGAGGCGCGGGCGGCGAGGGTGGCGAGATAGCGGCTCACGCTGCCAGCTCCAGATAGGCCGCGCGGCGCTGCGGGGTCATCGCCAGGATGTCCGCCTCTCGCCAGCCATAGGCACGGGCGAGCGCGGCGACTTCCGCCAGCAGCCGCCGCGCCTCGGCGGCGACCGAACGGGCGAAGTGATGCGCGGGATCGTGCAGCGCCGGAATGCTCGCGCCGCAATGGGGGCAGGCGACGAGCAGCGTGATCGCCGCCAGCGGATCGGCAGCTTCCAGCGCATCCTCGATCGCGGCGACAACTTCGGGCGGGAGGTTCGCGGGATCGGCGGGCGCACCATCGCGGGTGCAGAGCGTCACCACGCGGGCGAGGAGGGCGCGCTCGGCCGCTTCGGGCTCCTTCATCGCCAGCGCCGCCATGTCGTGGCTGTCGGCGGGGCGGGCCTCGATCCGCCATGCGCCGGACGTTATCGCGATCGGCGCGACCTCCTCCGGCGCCATCGCCAGCAGGCTGTCGGCATCGAGGGTGACTTCCGCCGTCTCGCCGCACTCTGCGCAGGGCACGGTCGCCTCGATGGCTGGGCCGAACAGCCGCCGCTGGTGCGCGATCAGCTTCCCGTCACGCGCGCCGACGGGAAGGCGTGCAAGGCCATCATCCCCGGCACCGGGCTCGGCGGCCCGAAGCAGGGCAAGCGGGTTCGTGCCCGCCTCCCAAAGTGCGAGCAGTCCCTCGACCGGGTTCGTGGACATGGCCTTACTGCGGTTCGACGAAGCTCGGTTCGGAAGGCTCGGTTACCGCGTAGTCGCGCTCCCAGCCTTCGTTCTCGATCTTGATGTGCTGGATGGCCACCGCGTTGGCGTTGGCGTCGAGGTCGGGCATCGACTGGAACTCGCTGATCCAGCAGCGGAACAGGCGATAGACGATCGCGGGTTGCCCTGCCTCGTTGTAGAGTTCGATGGTGATGTCCTTGCGGAAGTCGGCGAGCGAGACTTCGGCGCCGAGGGCGGAACCGAAGTTCCAGACCTTGTTGGCCCACCGCTCGAACTCGACGTCATGGGTGACGCCGCGTTCGAGGGTGACGGCCTCGAACTCGCTGCGGCCGGGCGACTTGCGGCTGGAGGAGGGATCGCCCCCCTCGCGGTGTTTGACTACCTCGGTAGTGCGCTTGAGCGCGCTGACCTTGCTGACGCCCGCGACATAGCGGCCGTCCCACTTCACCCGGAACTTGAAGTTCTTGTACGGGTCGAAGCGCTGGGCGTTGACGTTGAACTGGGCCATCGGGCAACTCCTCCCTTGCCGATTACGAAGCGGCCTGACCGGCCAGCTGCTGGATGCGGATCATGACGAATTCCGCGGGCTTGAGCGGCGCGAACCCGACAAGGATGTTGACGATGCCCCGGTCGATGTCGGCCTGCGTGGTCGTCTCCTTGTCGCACTTGACGAGGTAGGCGTCGCGCGGGGTCTGGCCCTGGAACGCGCCCTGGCGGAACAGGCCGTGCATGTAGGTGGTGAGGTTCAGCCGGATCTGCGCCCACAGCGGTTCGTCGTTGGGTTCGAAGACGACCCACTGGGTGCCCCGGAACAGGCTTTCCTCGATCATGAGGGCAAGGCGCCGGACGGGTACGTACTTCCACTGGCTCGCTTCCACATCGGAGCCGACGCGGGTGCGCGTCCCCCACGAGAGCGTGCCGTAGACCGGCAGCGCGCGGATGCAGTTGAGGCCCAGCGGGTTGAGCAGCCCGTTCTCGGAATCGGACAGCTTGTAGACGAGCCCGCGCACCCCGCGCAGCTGCGCATCGGTTCCGGCGGGGGCCTTCCACACGCCGCGCTCGGCGTCGGTGCGGGCATAGAGCCCGGCGATCGCGCCGGACGGGCCGAAGGTGCGCAGCTGGAAGTCGTTCAGCGGATCGGCCATGCGGACGCGCGGGAAATACGTGGCCGCGTTGGCGCCCTTGACGGTCAGGCCCGAGGAAATCCACTCGAACGCGCGGTCGACGGTGTTCACGGTCGGCGGCGGGTCGATCAGCAGGAAGGCGCGGCGCTTGGTGCAATAGTCGAGCGCGGCCTGATAGATGGCGTTCGGGTCCAGCCCGGTATCGAGCGCGTTGGGATCGCCGGGGCTGGCGCGCGTGGCGTCGGGCAGGACGAGGATGTTGAAGATGTCCGCCTTTTCAAGCGCATGGATGCCGGTGAAGGCGGACGGACTGCCGATCACGTCGGCGCTCTGCGGCAGCTGGGTGCCGTCGGCGCCGGGGACGGGGTTGCGCTGGGCGGCTTCGGCCGTGCCGGTGCCGAGGCGGTAGCGACCGACGTTGAAGTTCGCCGCAGGCAGCTTGAGCATAGCGAGGGCGCCTGCCGGGGCGCTGTCCGCCAGCGAAAGCGTGGTGTCCACGGCGGCGGGGAGCAAAGCCGGGTCGAACATCGGGGCGATGCGCAAGGCCTTGCCCGATCCGGTGACGCCGACGGCGACGGCCGCGCCGGGCAGTGCGGCGGCCAGCGCCTGGTTGAAGCGCCGCTCCAGCAGCCGGGCCAGCGCCACGACCGAGGTGGGCAGTGTCTCGGCCTGCTTGATCAGCGTGACTTCGAGCGCGGTGACGGGGCCGCTGGGCCGGTTGGCGGTGACCCGGACCTTGTACGCCTTGTCGTTGGCGAGGCCGGTGATCCCGGTGGAGGTGACGGCGAAGTCGGTGCCGACGATCCCGCTCTCGGCCGGGCGCGCGCCGGGGCTCGCGGCGGGGACTTTCGCCGTGGCGAGGCGCGAGCCGTTGGCCGGGTCGTTGAGCACCGCCTCCACGAAGCGGGGCGAGGCGGTCGATACGCTGAGGTCTGCCCAGCGCTCGACGGCGCCGCTGCCGAGATCGGTCAGGGTGAGGTTGAAGTTGCTGGCCGATGCCCCGTCGTAATCGACGTCGGCGACGATCCCGTTGCCCCAGTCGCCCTTGCTGGTCGCGGTGAGGGTGAAGCTGACCTTGGCGGCGTTGGCGACGCCTTCCTTGAGGTTGACCTGCGCGGCGACCCCGTCGCTCTTGGGCACGCGCACGACGATCGCCTGGCCGCCGCCGTTCTGGAAGAACTGCTGGACCGAATAGCTCAGCTCGCTGTTGGCGGCGAGGCCGCCGAATTCGCGCTCGTAGTCGGCGTAGCTGAAGATCGTCGTCGCCCGGTTGTCGAGCCCGCGCGCGGTATAGCCGACGAAGGCGGCGATCGCGGTGGGTACGCCGGCCAGCGGACGCACGCCGCTGCCCAGTTCCTCGACGTAGACGCCGGGATAGGTCGGTACGATAGGCATGAGGCCCCTCCTCCCCCTTGTCCGCACATGCGGATGGTGGATCGATGTTGATGGGAAATCGACCTTGAATGATTATCGCTACGTATAGCTACTTGGCGACCGGATCTGCTTGCGGCGACTCAATAGCACCGGGGGAAGTTCGGAGCACATGACGATCTATGTTAGAGTATGTTTGTCGTTGTGCGGCGAAATGACTTATTACGCAGATCAACTGATATTGGTTAACATCATGTAGTATTGCTTCTACTTGATTGGATTGTCTTTCCCTGAATTTCGACTGTCGTTGCGGGTTTTGCATGCGGTAAAGCGTGGCGCTTTGCCGCGTCACTCCGCGCAGGATTGAGTCGCTGCGCTTGCCATGACGATGCAGCGGCAGGTCACCCGCTCCCTGCCCGTCGGCGCCACCGTTCAGAACAACTCATAGGTCGCGGCGACCAACTCGATTGTCCCGTGCGGCTTCGGTCCGCAGGTCATCCCGGCAATCTGAGGAGTCGATCCGTGCATCTCGCCCTGTTCCTTTCGCTTTCGGGCTCACATCTTGCCGGCTGGCGCCATCCGCTGGCCGAGCATGGCGATCCCTTCGACGTCGCCAACTACGCGCGGATCGCGCAGGCGGCGGAACAGGCGAAGCTCGACATGGTGTTCGTGGCCGACAAGCTGTCGATCGACGACATCTACGGCAGTTCGTTCGAGGCCGCCGTCAGGTTGCGGCCCGCGATCCACGTCGAGCCGCTGACCCTGCTTTCGGCACTGGCCATGACAACGGACCGGATCGGGCTGGGGGCGACGATCTCGACCAGCTATTCCGAGCCTTATCACGCTGCGCGCATGTTCGCGTCGATCGACCACTTCAGCAAGGGGCGCGCGGCCTGGAACGCGGTCACCTCCGTCAATGACGGCGAGGCGCGCAACTTCAGTCGGGCGGAGCATCTGGGGCACGCCGAGCGCTACGAACGCGCCGCCGAGTTCATCGACGTCGTGCGCCTGCTGTGGGACACATGGCAGGAAGACGCGATCACCGCCGACAAGGCGAGCGCGCGCTATGCCGATCCGTCGCGGATCCACTACGCCGATCATCGCGGCACGTGGTTCCAGGTCAAGGGGCCGCTCGGCGCGGTGCGGCCGCCGCAGGGGCATCCGGTGCTGATCCAGGCCGGTGTCTCCGGGGCGTTCCAGTCTCTGGCCGCGCGCAATGCCGAAGTGATCTTCCCGGTGCAGTCGACGCTGGCCAAGGCGCAGGCGTTCTACGCCGACTTCAAGGCCCAGGTCGTGGCCGCCGGCCGGTCTCCCGATGCGGTCAAGGTGCTGCCGGGGGTGGTTCCGATCATCGCGGATACCGACGAGGACGCGTTCGAACTCGAAGCCCAACTCGACGCGCTGATCCATCCCGAGGCAGGGCTCAGCTTCATGTCGGGGAGCATGAACTACGACTTGTCCGTCCACCCGGCCGATGCGCCGGTGCCCGATATCCGCGATCGCATACGTGGCAGCAAGGGCCGCTTCGAAGTCGTGCTCAAGAGCGCGATGGAGCAGGGCATGACGCTGGGCGATCTCGGTCGAAGCTATGCCAAGGGCCTCGCCTTCGCGAAGTTCGTCGGCTCGCCCGCGACGGTGGCGGACAGGATGGAGCAATGGGTTCGCGAGAAGGGCGCCGACGGCTTCGTCGTCATGCCGCCCTACATGCCGGGAGGGGCGGAGCGGTTCCTTTCAGGCGTCGTGCCGGAACTGCAGCGGCGCGGGCTGTTTCGCAGCGAGTACGCGGGTACGACCCTCCGGGACCACCTCGGACTGGAGCATCCCGGCAACCGCTTCGATCTGGGCGAGGACATGCTGGCCGCGCAGTGACGCAGCCGCGCACTTGGCGTTTCGGCGCCGTGGTGCCGGTCCGGGGCTCTCTCGAGTGGCTGCCCGGCAGCGAATCGGCATGTTGAAAGAGCCGGTCACCCGGAGGCGGCGCCATGCTGCTTCCCGGTGCCGCACGTGGTTCGTAACGACGAGATGAGGCGGATCGCATGTTCTCCAGAGGCCGGAACATTACACGAGTGCCGATCTCGCAAGTCATTATTCGATTGCTCTAATTGCTTCGGGAATACAGGATTTGCCTGTTTCTCGGAGAAATCTCTTTGATGGCCGATAAGGTCAAGGCTATATTGCGGACCCGGAGTAATTGACCATGCGGAAGGTCCGGCCGACGCTTTTTCGGACAGTAGCGCAGATTTCGTGCTGCATTGCAGAAAGGGCGTAGACGACGCCGCTATCCCGTATTACCATGTTTGAAATAAGTATTACTGACATGGGTGGTCAAATATTACGAGGGCAGGCGCATGGACGGGGTTCGCGTAGGTAAGAGATTGATCGGAACACAGGCACCAGTCACTGTCGGCTGGGAGAATATCGGCAGGGTCGAAGGCGGTCCGGTGAAGCAGTTCGTCTTCACCTGGTTCCAGCCAACGGTGCTCTTCGCGCTGATCGCGTTCTGGTACTACGCCCCCAATTCCATCGCCAAGGCATCGACAGCGATCGGCATCGGCATCGGTTTCCGTCTGTTTCTCCTCGGCCTCGAATGGGCCTTCCCGCGCTACGAAAGCTGGAACCTCACGTGGAAGGAACTGGCGACCGACCTGTTCTACGTCGGCCTCGGCTATACGATCCTGCGCATCATCGACGGCTACATCGGCGACGGCGTGATGATCGAGGCGATCCAGGGCGCGTTCCACTGGGAAAAGTTCGCCTGGTTCACCGGACTGCCGCTGCTGCTGCAGGCGTTCCTGATCTCGTTCATCTTCGACTTCGGGCAGTACTGGATGCATCGCGGGATGCACAACTGGTATCCGCTGTGGCTGCCGCACTCGGTCCATCACTACATCACCCAGTTGAACATCAACAAGGGCGCGGTCGGCAACCCGGTGGAGCTGTTCCTGATCGGGCTGGGCGTCGGCGGGTTCTTCGACTTCCTGCCGCGCGCGTTCCTGCTGGCCGGGGCGATCGGCATGGCGGTCGGCAGCTACCAGCACATCAACGTGCGCTTCAATTCGCCCCGCTGGTGGCGCTTCCTGTTCCACACGACCGAGCATCACAGCCTCCACCACTCGCAGGACTTCGAGGCGAGCCGCAGCAACTTCACCAACACCTACATCTTCATCGACCGCATCTTCGGTACGTGCGTCGACGGCGAGGCGGAGCTTCTGGGCATGGAAGGCGGCCGCCGCATGGGCATCCGTGAGCAGATGACCTTCCCCTTCACCGAAGGCTGGAAGACCCTGAAGGAACGCTTCGGCGGCACCCGCGCCACTGCGGTTCCGGCCGAGTGACCGCCCGCATCGGGCGCGGCTCTCCTCCCATGCAAATGCAGTCCACGGACTTGGGCGGCCCTTGTGGCCGTGCCGAAAGGGATACCATGAACGCGCGTTTCATCGACTGGATCTGGCATGTCAGGGGCAGCCTGCCGCTCGCGCCCGGACAGTCGCGCGAGGATGCCTTCGACCGCCTCACACCCCTGTTCTTCGAGAGCGGCACCGGCCACGAACGCGGCGGCGACACGCTGACCTTTACCAAGCGCGACCAGGCCGCGCAGGACAGGATGTCGGTCTTCGACGGCGGCACGCTCCGGATCGAGAACGGCGCGGGCGGGTCGGTACTGCGCTGGCATATGACCAGCCGGGCCTTGCTGTTCTGCTTCCTGGCGCCGCTGCTGTTCCTCGCCTTCGGGCAATTGACGATCGCCCTCGGCAAACTGGAAAAGCCCGCGGCCGAAGCCTCGGAAAAGAAGGACGAGAAAAAGGACAAGGCCGCGCCGGCGATGAACCCGATCGACAAGTTCCTCGGCGCACCGGCTCCGGAAAAGCCCAAGAAGGACAGCCCAAAAAAAGAAGGCAAGGACAAGAAGGAAGAGAAGAAGGACGACAAGCACTCGCCCACTTCCGCCTATGTCTTCGCCGGTATCTTCGCCGCGCTCTACGTCGGTGGGCGGATTCTCGAGGACCGGAAGATCAAGGCGCTGATCCGCAGGAAGCTCGCGGGCGCTTAGGGCACGGGAGCCCGTCTCCTGCCGGTTCTCGTCGCACGGACATCAGTTGGGCCCCGCCTCCGCGGGGATGACGAAGAGCCTTTCAATGTGGAGTTTCGCACTTCCGTCCGCTTCAGGCGACGACGACCCTGACGCCAAGGTCGTTCAACCGGGCGGCCATGTCGCGGGGGATGCCGGGGTCGGTGACGATCGTGCCGATCTCGTCCAGCCCGCACACGATCGCGCCCGAGGACGAGGTGAACTTGCTGCTGTCGACGAGGAGGATGACTTCCTCCGCGCGCTCCATGAACCGGCGCTCGGCGGCGACGAGGATGACGTCCTGCTGCATCACGCCCTGCGGGCCGACGGCGGCGGCGCCCATGAACAGCTTGGGTGCGTGAAAGCGCGGCATCGATTCCTCGCCCGCCGGGGCCAGCACGATGTTCTGTTCCCGGAACACGGTGCCTGACGGCAGCAGCACCCGCGTGCCCTGCTGCGGCAACAGGGCATCGACGATATGCAGCGAATTGGTGAGGACCTGACAGTCCAGTCCGGCCAGATGCGGGCACATCTGCAGGGTGGTGGTGCCGCCGTCGATCATGATCCCCTCGCCCGGACGGCACAGCGCGGCAGCCGCCCGGCCGATCGCCTGCTTCGCCGGAAGGTGCTGCAGGATCGACTGTGCGAAGGGCGTCCCGGCAAGGCCGTCCTCGCGCTCTTCCTTCTGCTCCTGCGCCAGCTTGGCGCCGCCGTGCACGCGGACGATCAGGCCCTCTTCCTCCAGCCGCGTCAGGTCGCGCCGGATGGTCGCGGGCGATGCCTCGAGCCGGGCCTCGAGCGCGCGATACGTCACGAAACCGGTGGCGGCTACCGCTTCGAGGATCAGGCGTTCACGCTGCGTGGAGTGCATTGGCTACCTTATGTCGGTTTATGTCGGTCTTTGCACGGCCCTATGGCCGAGTTTTCGATCATGATCCATCATTTCTGCTCACGGGTTCATGCCCGCCTCGATCATGTTGCCCGCCCCGATGATCACCGTCGAGCCGACGAGCAGGCCGATCCCGGTCCAGACCAGCGTGCGCGTACGAAGGCTGGCGCCCTTCCACTCCTTCAGCGCAAAGCCCCAGAGCGTCGAGAACAGGATGATGGAAGCCATGTGGAGCGTCCACGAGGAGAAGCCGTAGCGTCCCATCTGGCTCTCGCCCATCGTGTAGAAGAAGAACTGGAAGTACCACAAGGTGCCGCCCAGAGCCGCCAGCAGGTAATTGACCAGAAGCCTAGGCTTTTCCCCGGTCGGCACTCGGCCGAGGAACTGGCCGAAACTGCGGTTGCGGCGGATGAGGATCGCGCACCAGATCGCATTGGTGGTGAGGCCGCCCGCAAGCACCACGCACAGCACCGGAAGCCCCTGGCTCAACGGATCGGTCCCGGCCGCCAGCGTCAGGTCGCGGATCGGCTGTCCGGCATCGAGGCCCCAGGCGAAACAGCCCGACATGACGCCCGAGAACACCGCGATCAGCAGGCCTTTGCGAAGGTCGAACTCGGCCACGCCCTCGGAAATCTTGCCGCCCAGGTCCTTGTCCTTGGCGCTCCCCGCCCGCGCGACGACGACGATCCCCGCCAGCGTCACCAGAATGCCCAGCAGCGTCAGTTGCCCGCTGGGGCGTGAGGCGATCTCGCCGATGGTGCCGTGGAAGATCGGCGGTCCCATCGTGCCGATCACCGTGGTCAGTCCCAGCGCCACGGCCATGCCCAGAGAGAGCCCGAGATAGCGCATCGTCAGCCCGAAGGTCAGGCCGCCGACCCCCCACATCGCGCCCCAGAACCAGCACCACAGCAAGGTCCGCGAAGGCGTGGATGCCAATACGCCGAGCAGGTCCTCGGTGCGCAGCGAGGCGAAGAGCCAGGGCGCGATGGCCCAGGAGAAGATGCCGCCCGCAAGCCAGAATATCTCCCACGACCACAACTTGATGCGCTTGTAGGGGACGTAGAAGCTGGCGGAGGCGAAGCCCCCAAGCCAGTGAAACAGGACGCCCAGCGGCGGATTGCCTCCCATGATTTTCGTGATCCTCTCTTGATGTATATTATCGGGTGGCCGCCAGGCAGTTGCGGTCGATCTGGTCGATGCGGGTGGTGCCGGTGAGCGCCATGGCAACGCGCATTTCGGCCTCGATCAGCTTGAGCATCTTCGTGACGCCTGCTTCCCCTCCGGCCGCGAGCGCCCAGGCCCAGGCGCGGCCCAGCAGGACGCCCTTGGCGCCCAGCGCCAGCATCCGCACCACATCGAGACCGGAGCGGATGCCGCCGTCGGCCAGCACGGTCAGGCGGTCTCCCACCGCATCGACGATCGGGGGCAGGGCGCGGGCGCTGGAAAGCACGCCGTCGAGCTGCCGCCCGCCGTGGTTGGAGACGACGATGCCGTCCGCGCCCAGCTCTGCGGCTTCGCGCGCGTCATCCGGGTCGAGAACACCCTTGATGATCAGCGGCCCCTTCCATTCGCAGCGAATGAAATCGAGATCGCGCCAGTTGATCGAGGGGTCGAAGTTGTTTCGCATCCAGGCGAAGAAGTCCTCGATCCCGGTCCTGCCCTGTAGCACCGGGGCGACGTTGCCGAGCGTGTGCGGGCGTCCGTTGATGCCGACGTCCCATGCCCAGCCGGGCCGGGCGGCGGCCTGCGCGAAGCGCCATAGCGCGCCCTTGATGCCGCCGGACCCGGCAAGGCCGGTGTGGTAATCGCGATAGCGGCTGCCGGGGACCGGCATGTCGACGGTGAAGACGAGGGTGGAGCAGCCGGCCTCGACCGCCTGCGCCAGCAGGTCCTTCATGAAGGCGCGGTCGCGGATCATGTAGAGCTGGAACCAGAACGGGCGGTCCGCAGCCCTGGCGACTTCGCCGATGGTGCAGGCACCAACCGTGGAGAGCGTGAAGGGAACGCCGGCGTTCTGCGCCGCCCGCACCGCCTGCGTCTCGCCGCGCCGGGCATAGAGGCCGGCCAGCCCGATCGGCGCCAATGCAAGGGGCAGGGCCAGCTTCTGGCCGAACAGCTGCGTCGACAGGTCCAGCGCCGAGACGTCGCGCAGCACGCGCTGGCGCAGGGCGAGTTCGGCAAGGTCGGAGACGTTGCGACGCAGCGTCGCCTCGGCATAGGAGCCGCCGTCGATGTATTCGAACAGGAAGCGCGGCAGCGTGCGGCGTGCGGCTTCGCGAAAGTCGGGGATCGAGGCGGTGATCATGCGGTCAGTCCTGCGGGGGCCTTTGCCACGGCTTCGCGCCAGGCGTCGCGGTAGCCGAAGAGGTCGCCTTCCAGCGGTTCGACGCGGATGAGTTCGCCGCCCGCCTCCAGCGACGGGTCGATCAGGCGCAGCGCGCCGAACGAGACGTCGTTATGGGCATTGGCGAGGAAGACGCGGGTTTCCGGGCGCAGCGCGGCGAGTGCGCGCACGAAGACCTCGGCCTCGGAAAAGCGTCCCTCGATCAGCAGCCGGTCCTTCGAACCGATCAGGTCGAGCGCGGTATCCGCCACCAGCGCGGCGTAAAGGCAGATCGCCGCGCGTCGGGCGTACCAGGTTCCCTGCCACTCGACCGGCGCGTTGACCCAGCGCGCCTCGCCGTCGGGATAGGGGCCGAAGCCGGGCGCGAGCGTGGGCATCATCATCGTGCGGCGGCGCAGCAGCGCCGGGACTTCGGCCATCAGGCGGGGCTGGTCGGGCTTGATGTCGATGCGGCGGGTGTCGAGCTGGATGACCGTCTCGATCTCGCGCCCGCCCATGAAACGGGCCGAGGGCACGGGCGCGCCATAGGCATCGACGTTGACCAGCGTGTCGCGCCCTTCGGGCAGCGAGGCGATGGCGAAAGGCTCGGCGGCAAGGCGCATGGCGATGAACCATGTGCCGGTGGAAAGGATCGTCGCCTCCTGCCGCGCGATCTGCGCGAAGCCGCGCGCAGCGAGCAGCGCGGCGTTCGAATCGTGAAGTCCGGCAAGGACTTGCGCACTCGCGGGCAAGCCCGTCTCGGCCGCGAGTTCGGGGCGCAGGGTGCCCACGACCTCGCCTGCGCCGACCACGGGGGCAAAGCGTTCGGCCCAGCCGAGGCGCTCGGCCATCGGGGAGAAGCGCGCTTCGCCGGGTGCCCAGAGGTCCGAGTGGCAGCCGAGGCTGGTCACTTCGCTGACCGCCCGGCCGGTGAGGAACCAGGCCCAGTACTGCGCCCAGGGCACCAGCGTCGCCCGCGCCATCGCCTCGGGGTGGCGCTGCGCCATCCACCAGATCTGCGCGCCCATGTTGAGGCCGTCGGGCAGGGCGGGGGAGCCCGTCACGGCAAGCGCGTCGCGCTCGGCCCGGTAGGCGGCCATGACGTCGCTCGGGATCGGCTGTTCGTAGTCGAGCGGGGCGAAAAGCAGCCCGTCTTCTCCGATCGCGGCGAAGGCGGCGCCATGGGCCACGGGGATGATCGCCTCGACGGGATGGCCTGCCCATTCACGCAAGGTTGCGCGCAGCCATTCGCCGATTCCCTCGGCGTCGAGGCGGCGAATCCCGTCGATTTCATGGGTCGGGTTGGGGCGCACCTGGCGGCACACAAGGGTACCATAACGGCACCACAGCGACACCTTGCTGAGGGTCTTGCCGATATCGACGACGATGTAAGCGCCTGTTCCTGCCATTCTCTCCGCCGCCATTTTCAACCAGGCAGCGATCTGCCTGAACATGGTGTTGATTGATTGCTTATGAGCGATTATTATCGAGTCAGATTGAACATGAAAAGAGGAAATGTCAGAGGGTGTCCATGGAAACAATCACTGCCCCCGCCGCCCCGTTGAAATCCGCCCCCGCGCTCACTTTCGCCGTGCCGACCAGCCGGTGGGACGACTCGGTCGCGGCGTCTCTTTCTCCTGCCCAACTGCTGCTCTACCGCTCCAACCTGCTGGGTTCCGACCTGACTGTCACCAACTTCGGCGGCGGCAACACCTCCGCCAAGCTGGAAGAGGTCGATCCGCTGACCGGAGAGACGGTGGAAGTCCTGTGGGTGAAGGGCTCGGGCGGCGACATCGGCTCGATGAAGCTCGATGGATTCGCGACGCTCTATCAGGACAAGCTGCTTGGCCTCGAACAGCACTACGGCGGCCCGGACGACGACGACAAGATGGTCGGCTACCTGCCGCACTGCACTTTCAACCTGAACGGCCGCGCGGCGTCGATCGACACGCCGCTCCATTCGCTGCTGCCTTTCGCGCATGTCGATCACGTCCACCCGGACGCGATCATCGCGCTTGCCGCCAGCTCCGGCGGGGAGGCGGCGACGCAGGCGATCTGGGGCGGCCGGATCGGCTGGCTGGCGTGGAAGCGCCCCGGCTATACGCTGGGCGTGCAACTGCGTGACTTCGTGGCGGCCAACCCCGGCGTCGAAGGCGTAATGCTCGCGGGCCACGGCATCATCTGCTGGGCGGACAGCGCGAAGGCCTGCTACGAACACACCGTCGAACTGATCGCCGACGCTGCCGCCTACCTCAATGCGGGCCTTGCCGGGAAGCCCGCGTTCGGCGGCGCGGCTTATGAAACCGCCGGGGACCGCGCGGCAATCGCGGCCGATCTCATGCCCCGCCTGCGCGGCCTGATGACCGGAGCGCGGCGCAAGGTCGGCCACTATTCCGACGATGCCGAAGCGCTCGAGTTCGTGAATTCGGCGGACTTCCAGCGCCTCGCCGACCTTGGCACCTCGTGCCCCGATCACTTCCTGCGTACCAAGATCGCGCCATTGACGCTCGACCCGGCGCGGTTGCACGATGACGCCTACCTGGCGCAGAAGATCGCCGATTACCGCGACCTCTATGCTGCCTATTACGAGCGCTGCAAGCGTCCGAACTCGCCCGCGATGCGCGATGCCAATCCGGTCGTGGTGCTGGTGCCGGGCATCGGGCGCATCACGTTCGCCACCGACAAGACCACCGCGCGCCTCGCCGGCGAGTTCTACGGCAACGCCATCAATGTCATGCGCGGGGCCGAGGCGATCGGCGACTATATCGCGCTCGATGAACAGGAAGCCTTCGACATCGAGTACTGGCTGCTCGAGGAAGCCAAGCTGCAGCGCATGCCCGCGCCCAAGCCCTTGGTCGGCCGCGTCGCGCTGGTGACCGGCGGGGCGGGCGGCATCGGCGCGGCGAGCGCGGCGCGGCTGATGGCCGAGGGCGCCTGCGTGGTTCTCGCCGACCGCGACGGCGCCGTCGTCGAGGACGTGCGCGCCGGTTTCGCCAGGCAGTTCGGCAAGGACGTGGTGCGTTCGGTGGTGTGCGACGTGACGGATGAGGCGCAAGTCGCCGAGGCCTTCGCCGTCGCCGCGCGCGAGTTCGGCGGCCTCGACATCCTCGTCGCCAATGCCGGCATCGCCTCCTCGGCGCCGATCGAGGAGACCACCATCGCGCTATGGAACCGCAACTACGACGTTCTGGCGCAGGGCTATTTCCTGACCAGCCGGGCCGCGTGGCCGCTATTGAAGGCGATGAAGGAACAGGGCGGCACCAGCGTCGTGTTCATCGGCTCGAAGAACGGCGTCGCCGCCGCCACCAATGCCAGCGCCTATGCCTCGGCCAAGGCGGCGGCCAACCACCTTGCGCGCTGTCTGGCGCTGGAGGGGGCGCCGCATGGCATCCGCGTCAACGTCGTCAACCCCGATGCCGTCATCAAGGGCAGCCGTATCTGGGACGGCGACTGGCGCAAGGAGCGCGCGGGCGCCCATGGTATCGACACCGGCAAGGAACTGGAGGAACATTACCGCCAGCGCTCCATGCTCAAGCGCGACGTGCTGCCCGGCGACATTGCCGAGGCGGTGTACTTCCTGGCGGGCGACCAGTCCGCCAAGTCCACCGGCAACATGATCAACGTCGATGCGGGCAACGCCCAGGCGTTCACGCGCTGATCGCGACGGGAAGAGGATAAGAGACAATGACGAACCTGCCGATTTCCGCCGAACTGATCGCGGAAGCCAATGCCCGGGCCGCCGAGGCGCTGGAAGACGACTACGCCTCGCTGGGCCGCAAGCTGGAGCGTTCCGGCATCGCCATCGATGCGATCAGGGACAAGGTTGCGGGCTTTTCCGTGGCGGTGCCGACATGGGGCGCGGGGCGCGGCGGCACCCGTTTCGCCAAGTTCCCCATCCCCGGCGAGCCCACCAATATCCACGAGAAGCTGGAGGACTGCGCGGTCATCAACCAGCTCTCGCGCCTGACCCCGCGCGTCAGCCCGCATTTCCCGTGGGACAAGGTCAGCGACTACAAGGGTCTGCGCGAGGAGGCGGCGAGCCTCGGCCTCGGCTTCGATGCGGTGAACTCGAACACCTTTCAGGACCAGAAGGGGCAGGCGCAGACGTATGCCACCGGCTCGCTCTCCTCGACCATCGAGGCGACGCGGGCTCAGGCCGTGGAGCACAACATCGAGTGCATCGAGATCGGCCGCCAGCTCGGCTCCACCGACCTGACGGTCTGGGTGGGCGACGGCACCAACTTCCCCGGCCAGCAGGACCTCGGCCGCAGCCTCGACCGCTATCTCGACGCTGCGAGCGAGGTCTACGCCGCGCTGCCGGACGACTGGCGGATGTTGCTGGAGCACAAGATGTTCGAGCCCGCGTTCTATTCCACCGTCATCAGCGACTGGGGTTCCTCGATCCTTGCCGCGCAGGAGCTTGGCCCCAAGGCCAAGTGCCTCGTCGATCTTGGCCACCATGCGCCCAACGTCAACATCGAGCAGATCGTGGCGCGCCTGCACCGGTTCGGCAAGCTCGGCGGCTTCCACTTCAACGACAGCAAGTACGGCGACGACGACCTCGATTCCGGCTCGATCAATCCGCACCAGCTGTTCCTGGTGTTCAACGAATTGGTCGAGGCCGAACTGGCCCCGCGCGATGGCTTCAATCCCAGCTACATGATCGACCAGTCGCACAACGTCACCGACCCGATCGAATCCATGTTGTCTTCGGCCGAGGCGATCGGATCGTGCTACGCCAAGGCGCTGCTGGTCGACCGCGAGGCGCTGCATCTGGCGCAGGAAGCGAACGACACGATGATGGCCTTCCAGGCCCTGCGCCGGGCCTACAACGTTGACGTCTCGCCGATCCTGGCGAAGGCCCGCATCGATGCGGACGGCGCGGCGGACGTGCTGGGCGTCTACCGCGAAAGCCGCTGGCGCGACCGCAAGGCGCAGGAACGCGCCGCCGTGGGACTTGGCGCCGGCATCGTCTAAGGCATCGTCTGATGGACTGGCACTCACCCGTCGGCGCGGATTGCGTCGGCGGGTGATCTCCGTCAGGGGTAGGCCCAGGCAGGCGAAGGCATACCGGAATGGTGGAAGCAGGCGAATATCGGCGCAGTTCGGCGATCGACCCGCGCGCCCTGCTGACGTTCCGCGCGGTCTGCGATACCGGATCGATCAGCGCCGCCGCCCGGGCGCTCAACCTCTCGCAGCCCTCGGTGTCGAACACGATCTCGCTGCTGGAGCGCAAGCTGGGCGTCGTGCTGTTCGAACGCGGGCGTGGCGGCATCGTGCTGACGGCGGAAGGCGAAGTGCTCCAGCGCCGGGCCGAGGCCATGGCTACGCTGCTGGGCGATGCCGTGACCGAGATCGAGCACACGCGGCACGGCATCGCCGGACCCTTGCGCATCGGCGGCACGCCGGGCGCCCTGCTCACTCTCCTGCCCGGCGCGATCATGCGGGTGGAGGAGGCGATCGGCGACTTCGCGCTCAGCGCCATCGAGCGGCCCGACGAGGAACTGCTGGAGATGGTGCGCAAAGGGGCGATCGAACTGGCCTTCGTGACGACCGGCATCGAAAGCGTTCCGGCGGACATGAAGGAAGTCACGTGCGCCAGCGACCCATTCGTCCTGATCGTCGGCCCCCGGCACGAGAAGCTGCCGGGCCGCGTGTCGCTGCGCGAGGTCGAGAGCTACCCCTGGGTGCTGCCCGAGGCGCGCGGGGCGTTCCGGCGGCAGGTCGATGCGCTGTTCATCGCCGCGGGGGTGGCGGTGCCGCGCACGACGATCCGCTGCGACTCCCTCCTCACCACGAGGGCCATCGTAAGGGAGAGCGACCGGGTGACGGTACTGCCGCGAACCGTGGCGCTCGACGGGGTCACCGACGACAGCATCCGGGCCGTGATGATCGAGGAAGCCGTGCGTGAACGCAGCGTCGGCGTGCTGTGGCTGGCGGGGCGTCCGCTGTCTCGTCCGGCGCAGGCGATGATGGAGGCGCTGCAAAATCCATAGTCTGTTGCTATGGCATCGCAAAAAATCATTATTTTACTTTGTGGGTCTGCGCAGCTTAACAATCCAGCGATAACGATGATCGCAGGAGAGCAGGATGCGGGCACTGATCCGCCAGGTTTCCATTTTCGACGGCACCGGCTCGGCGCTCCGGACAGGCTCTGTTCTGGTCGAGGGCGAGCGTATCGCCCGCGTCGCGCCGGGTGAGGACGCACTTGCCGATGAGGCCGCCGATCTGGTGATCGACGGGCGCGGGCTGACCCTCATGCCCGGTATGGTCGATGCGCATACGCACCTGACCTGGGCTTCCTCGCTGGAGAAGGTCTACCACCAGTTCATCCTGCCGCATGACGAGTTGAAGGTCGCAGCCTGGCGCAATGCACG
Source organism: Novosphingobium resinovorum (assembly GCF_001742225.1). Lineage (NCBI taxonomy): Bacteria > Pseudomonadati > Pseudomonadota > Alphaproteobacteria > Sphingomonadales > Sphingomonadaceae > Novosphingobium > Novosphingobium resinovorum. The sequence continues at coordinate 1,441,271 of NZ_CP017076.1, forward strand.
GGTGCTGCTAGACCACGGTTTCACCAGCCTCTACTCGGCCGGTGCCCTGGGCGACATGATCGAGCCGGATCTCGCCCGCGCCATCGAGGAGGGCGATACGCCCGGGCCGCGCCTCGTCCCCTCGACGCTGGAGCGCAGCCCCGAAGGCGACGATACCGGTGACGTGTTCAACGGCCGTGGTCCGGATGCGATGCGCCGTTTCGTGGCTTATTGCGCGGACGAGGGAGTCAAGTCGATCAAGCTCGTGGTCTCGGGCGAAGATGCGCTCAAGCCCGGCAGCGCGATGGACGTGCTCTATACCCGCGAGGAAATGCTGGCGGCGGGGGAGGCCACCCGCGAGGCCGGGATGTGGATCGCCTGCCATACTTATTCGCCCGAGGCGATCGGCCTCGCGCTCGATGCGGGCGCGCGAATCGTCTACCACTGCTCCTTCGCCGACGAAGCGACGGTGGAGCGGATGGCGGCGGAGAAGGACAGGTTCTTCTATGCCCCCGGTCCCGGTGTCTCGGTCGCCGCGCTGGAGGCGAACCCGCCGCCACACGTCGACATGACGCACATGAAGGCGAGCGCAAAGGTTCGCATGGACCTTGAGGCGAAGCTGATCCCGCAACTGAAGGCGCGCGGCGTGCGCGTGCTGGTCGGCGGCGACTATGGCTTCCCGTTCAACCCGCATGGCCGCAACGCGCGCGACCTGCAGCACTTCGTCGATTACTTCGGCTTCACTCCCGCCGAGGCGCTGCAGGCGGCGACCCAGCATGGCGGCGAACTTATGGGCATCGAGACCGGCGTGATCCGCGAGGGCTGGCTGGCCGATCTGCTGCTGGTAGACGGCGACCCGACGCAGGACGTTGCGATCCTGCAGGACAAGGATCGCCTGAAGATGATCATGAAGGGCGGCAAGCTGCACAAGGCTCCAAGTGACATCTTGGCTGGGGCCGGGGCCGGGGCAGGGGTCGCCGCCGCCGCGAACTGAGTTTTAACAGGGACGAAAATCATGTCGTACGACGTCGTTGTCGTAGGCTGCGGCCCTGTGGGCGCGTTGGCCGCGAACCTTCTCGGCCTGAAAGGGCTGCAAGTCCTCGTTCTCGAACGGGAACTGGAACACTATCCCCTGCCGCGTGCGGTCCATCTCGACCATGAGATGATGCGCCTGTTCCAGTCGGCCGGGGTGATCGACCGGGTCGAGGGCGACATGATCGCCACTGACGGGCACCTCCATGTCGGCGCGGATCACGGCGTCATCCGCTATATGGGCACGGTGGGCAAGCCGCGCCCGTTCGGCTGGGCGAACGACTACTTCTTCTACCAGCCCGAGTTGGAGGCCCACTTGCGCGAAGGCTTCGCCGGCATGGCGAACGTCACGCTGAAGCTGGGCGCGACGTTCACCGGTCTGGAGCAGGACGCAGGCGGCGTTACCGTATCCCACGACGAGGGCGGTGAACGGCAGACCGCCTCGGCCCGCTGGGTGATCGCCTGCGACGGCGCGCGGAGCACCGTGCGCAAGGCGCTGGGCGTGGACCTCGACGATCTCGATTTCGAGGAGCCCTGGCTGGTCGTCGATGCCGAAGTGCAGGGGCCGGTCAGCTTCCCGCCGATCGCGGGCGTGCCCGAAGGGGCAGACCTGCAGCGGCTGTCGGTGATGATGTGCGATCCGGTGCGCCCCGCGACCGTGGTGCCCGGCCGCCGCGATCATCGCCGCTGGGAATTCATGCTGCTCCCCGGCGAGGACGACAAGGCGATGTCTGCGCCGGACAAGGTCGCCGAACTGGTCGGCGCGTGGATGGCCGACGTACCGCACGAGATCGTGCGCGCCGCGACCTATCGCTTTCACGGCCTCGTCGCCCATCGCTGGCAGGTCGGCAATGTCTTCCTCGCGGGGGACGCCGCACATCAGACGCCGCCGTTCTTCGGGCAGGGCATGTGCCATGGCCTGCGCGACGTCGCCAATCTGGCCTGGAAGATGGACGCGGTGATCAATGCGGGCGCCTCGCCTGCGATTCTCGATACCTACCAGCCCGAGCGCGACCCGCACGTGCGCGCGGTGATCGGCGCGGCGGTGGCGGCCGGGCGCTACATCTGCGAACTCGACCCCCACCTTGCCGCCACCCGCGATACCCGTATCCGTGAGGAAGCACGCGGCAAGCAGGGTGAGACCGCGCATGACCTGATCCCCGCGATCCGCGAAGGGCTGGTGCTTTCCGGCACTTCGGGTGCAGGCGCGCGCTTCGTCCAGCCGGTACTCGCCGACGGCAGCAAGCTGGACGAGTGCACCGGCGACGGCTGGCGCCTTTTCGTCCGCGACGACACCGTGCCGGGCGAGGCCGGGGGCGTCACCCGCGTCGTCGCGGCGGCGCTGGCGGACAATGAGGCGATCGCGTCGTGGCTTGACCAGCACGGCGTCGATGCCGTGCTGGTGCGCCCGGACCACTACGTCTTCGGAACCGCCGCGGACAGCGCTGAGGACCTGCTGGCCGCCCGCGCGGCCCAGCTTTTCGATCACAAGGAACTGACCGCATGACCCTGACGCTCTTGCAGGCGCAGACCATCGTGACCGCCACGCTGGCCGAAGCGCGTTCGCAGGGCGCGAAGGCTTTGGCGGTGATCGTGCTCGACGCCGGAGCCCACCCGGTCGCCTTCGCGCGTGAGGACGGGGCGAGTCTCTACCGCTTCGACATCGCCCGCGCCAAGGCCGAAGGGGCCGTGGGCATGGACGCCGACACCGCCGTCCTCGCCGAGCGTGCAAAGGGCAATCCGGTGTTCTTCCATAGCGTCAGCGCGGCCGTGGGGGGAGGCATCGCCTTCTCTCCCGGGGGCGTGGTGATCCGTGATGCGAACGGCGCCCTGATCGGCGCGGTGGGTGTCAGCGGCGATACGGGCGAGTGCGATGCCGACTGTGCGCTCGCAGGGATCAGGGCGGCCGGACTTGTCGAGGAGACCGAGGCATGAAACTGCGAAGCATCGAACTGGCGCTGCCCGATCCGGCCGCTGCTGCCGCCTTCATGACCGATGTGTGGGGCATGGCGCCCGCCGACGTGATCGGCACGACCCATTACCTGCGCGGTTCCGGTTCCTACCCCTACCTCGTCGCCTTCGAGCAATCGGCGGACGAGTTCGTCCGCTCCACGACCTTCCTGTGCTCGGCGGAGGAGCTTGACGGTATCTCGGGCCGCGCCGCCGCCGCAGGCTGGCCGCACCGCGCCACGGTCAGCGAGGACCCCGGCGGCGGGCACGGCCTGCTCGTCGAACTGCCCGAAGGCGAACTGCTGCGCTTCCTCGTCGATGCAGGCGAAGTAGAGCCGATCGCGGGCCGCGACCTGCCGGTCAAGCTCACCCACGTCGTGTTCAACTCGGCCGATGCCGAGGCGTCCGGGCTGGCGGTGGAGGAAGTGCTGGGCTTTCGCGTTTCCGACCGGACCAAGGGCATGGTCTTCGTGCGCTGCAACGACAGCCACCACTCGACCGCTTTCGCGCGGGCGGGGATCAGTTCGCTTAATCACATCGCCTTCGAAATGGAGGACCTCGATGCGGTGATGCGCGGCATTGGGAGGCTGCGCGACCATGCGCTGGCGCCTGCCTGGGGGCCGGGGCGGCATGGGCCAGGGGCCAACGTCTACGCCTACTACATCGCGCCGTTCGGGCCGGTGATCGAGTTCTCCACCGCCGTCGAGAAAGTGCCCGACGACTACCGTGTCGGCGCGCCGGAGGACTGGACCTGGCCGGAGAACCGCATCGACCAGTGGGGCATCTCGGACAAGGATTTCGCCGGACTGCGCCGCGCCGAGGAACGCTTCCGCTTCCGCCGCGACTGGCAGGACGAAGCGCAAGGACAATGAACACCGCTGCCGCAGTTCCGGCAGGTCAGGAGAAAACGGACATGACCCAGTATATCAGTTTCCAGCGCCCCGACGGCACCAGCAGCTTTGGCCGTCTCGATGGCGAGACGGTGCTCGATCTCGGCGCACCCGGCGGTGATGCGTGGCTGAAGGACGCGCTCGCGGGCGATCTCTCGGTGCTTGTCGTTACCGGCGAGTTTGCCCGCGCCGCCGTCAGGCTGCTGCCGGTGGTGCCGAACCCCGGCAAGATCCTGTGCGTTGGGCTCAATTACGCCACCCACGTCGCCGAGACCGGGCGCGAGCAGAAGGAGCACCCGGCGATCTTCACCCGCTGGGCCGACAGCCTGATCGCCGACGGCGACGCCATGGTCCGCCCGCTCGAAAGCGAACGCTTCGACTACGAGGGCGAGCTTGCGGTGATCATCGGCAAGGGCGGACGCCGCATCGCGCCCGATGATGCGTGGGACCACGTGGCCGGTTACGCGCCGTTCAACGATGGCTCGATCCGCGACTGGCAGCGTCACAACATCCAGTTCACCCCCGGCAAGACCTGGCCCGGCACCGGCGCCTTCGGTCCGCACATGGTCCCGGCGGGTGAAGTCGAGGACCTTGCCGCGCAGCGCGTACAGACCCGCGTGAACGGCGAACTGGTACAGGACCAGCCGGTCTCCGACATGATCTGGGATATTCCCACGGTCATCGCTTATTGCTCGACCTTCACCGAACTGCACCCCGGCGACGTCATCGCCAGCGGCACCCCGGGCGGCGTCGGCGACAAGCGCAAGCCCCCGCTCTACCTCAAGGCTGGAGACACCGTCGAAGTCTCGGTCGGCGTGATTGGCACCCTTTCCAACCCCGTCATAGATGAAGCCTGAGCCGCTTCGACCAACCAGATAACAAGTTCAAGGGAGAGACAGACATGACCATTCGCAAGATTGCGCTGCTTTCGGGCATCGCTCTGAGCACCATCGGCGCTCCTGCCCTTGCGCAGGACGCCGGTGCGCCCGCCGCCACTTCGACCGCCGACGCCTCGGGCAACGACATCATCGTCACCGCCCAGCGCCGCGCGGAGAAGGTGACCGAGGTGCCGATCTCGATCACCGTCGCCAGCGCGGCCCAGCTCGAGCGTCAGCAGGTGAACACCGTCAACGACCTCGCCCGCATCGCGCCGAGCCTCGAAATCCAGTCGGCACCGGGCCAGAACACCGGCGGCGGCGGATCGATCCGCGGCATCGGCACCCTGACGTTCTCTCCCGGTGCGGTCGCCTCGGTGGGCGTCGTGGTCGATCAGGTGAGCCAGGGCAACGCCAATATCTCGGACCTGTTCGACATCTCCCGCGTCGAGGTGCTGAAGGGCCCGCAAGGCACGCTGTTCGGCCTGACGACCTCTGCGGGCGTCATCAACATCACCACCAATGCGCCCGAATTCGGCGAGTTCTCCGGCCGCGTGCGGACCGAGCTGTCGAACGCCGGGACGGCCGGCGCCAAATACGGCAACCAGGTCGTGCAAGGCGTCATCAACGTGCCGCTCGCATCCAATGCCGCGATGCGCGTCTCGGGCGTCGCCAACTTGCGCCAGGGCGTCAACCGCAACGCGACGACCGGTGATTTTAACAACAACGACCGCTACGGCGTGCGCGGCCGCTTGCTGTGGGAACCGACCGACCGCCTCACCGTCAACCTCATCGGCGACTATTCGCAGACCCGCTACGAGAACGGCGGCGATTTCTTCACTTTCGTCAAGACCAGCGGTCCCGGCTCTTTCCTCGGTGGTGCGGGCTTTGACGCGGTGGGCATCACCGATCGCCTCGCCAGTTGCGGCGTGACCGTGCGGGAGGGCAACCTTGACTACTGCAACAACAACGACCAGGTCGGCAAGGCGACCAGCTATGGCGGTTCGCTGCAGGTGGACTATGCGGCGGATCCGTTCACACTGACCTCGATCACCGCCTGGCGCAAGGCGACCGAGACCGGGTACGGCGCGGCGTCCGACGTCTTCCGTGGCTCGCCGCTGGAACTGCAGGTGGCCAACGACCCGGTTGACCGCGACCTCGGCCTGTTCACGCAGGAGTTCCGCGTCAGCTCGGCCGCGGGCTCGCCTATCGAGTATACGGCCGGCGCGTTCTATTCGAGCCAGAAGCAGACCCGCATTCCCGAGATCGTTCGGGTCACGCTGGTCCCGGTTCCGGGCGTCGTGATCCCGATCGTCACATCGACCACGCCCGCGCTGACTATCCGGGACGAATCGCTGGCCTTCTTCGGGCAGGCGACCGGCCACGTTTCGGACAGCTTCCGCCTGATCGGCGGCGTGCGCTACACGACCGATCGCCTTTCGCTGAACACCGCGACGTCCGAGACCGAAACCTTCCTCGACGTTGCCAAGTGGTCCTGGCGTGCGGGCGCGCAGTACGATCTGACGCCGACGATGATGAGCTACGCCACCGTATCGCGCGGGTTCAAGGGCGGTCAGATCGCGGTTCCGGCGGTGGGCGATCCCTCCGTTGTCCAGCCCGAGATCCCGACTTCCTACGAAGCGGGCCTCAAGGCCACGCTGTTCGGCGGCTGGGTGGCCGACCTCAGCGTGTTCTACATGAAGATCCGCAACTTCCAGGCGCAGCAGTGCACGGTCGATGGCAACGGCATCATCTCGTGCGTCCAGACCAACATCAACGGCGTGAAGACGCGCGGCGCCGAGCTGAACTTCTTCGGCAAGGTGACGCCCAACCTATCGCTCAACACCGGCTTCATCTACGCCAAGGCGACTTATCCCGGCGGCTTCGTCGGCACAGACGGGACTGACATCGGCGGCACGCAGCTGGCTAATTCGCCGCGCTACAAGTTCACGCTCTCGGGCGAGTACGAGCAGGACTTCGGCGATACCCTGGCCGGGTTCCTGGCGGTGGACACCGTTTGGAAGTCGCGCGTGCGGTACGAAGCGAACTCGGTGGCGGACACGACCTTCCGCGCCCACTGGATGGTCGGCGGGCGGGTCGGCCTGCGCACGCAGGACCAGCGCTATTCGGTTGCGCTGTTCGTGCGCAACCTGTTCAACGTGCACGAACCCTCGCTGATGCAAAGCGACTTCCCCTACACCAGCACGACGACTGCGGGGGCGAGCGAAGGCAACATCGGCGCGATCTACGGGCCGCAGTCGTTCCGCAACGTCGGCATCAGCCTGGACGCGAAGTTCTGACGATGGCTGTGCCGTCAGGGCCGTCAGGTCTGGACTTTCGGGCGCTGCGTCGCCGCGAACAGGGGCTCAGCGCGGTCATCAACGCGGTGCTGAGCGCGGTGTTCTTCGCCATTGTCTTCGGTCTTTCCGCAAGGCCGTTGACGATGGCGTCGCCGGATCGCTTCGCGCTCGATTTCGTGCCGCAAGGGGTGATGGTTTCACTCATGGCTTCGCTGGTGCCGACCCTGCTGGTGCGGGCGAAGCTGCGCGGGATAGGGCTGGCGACGCCCGCAAGCGTTGCGGGGATCGTCCTGCGCGGCGTGGCTTGCGGCGTCGCCTCCGCGCTCGTCCTCGCGGGGCTGGCACTGTTCGGGCCGCTCCACGAAGTGCCCAGCCATCCGGCACTGGCTTTCAAGGTCGTGTACGGCGCGCTGTTGGGACTTGCCTGTACGCGGCTGGCGGTGTCCTTCCTGTTCGACCGGACGCTGAAGGAGCAGGCTGCGTGACCGATACGATCGCCGAACTCGGAACCCGCCTCGGCCCCGATGTTGTGGGCGCGGTGAGGGCGCTCTATGCGCCCGAGCAGGAGCCCCGCGCCGCCGCGCTTGCGTCGGTGGCGATCGACTGCGCCTATGGCCCGCATCCGCGCAACCGGTTGGACCTCTATCGTGAGGGGGAAGGCGGGGGGCCGCGCCCGGTGCTGCTGTTCGTCCACGGCGGGGGCTTCCTTGTCGGCGACAAGGGCGGTGACGGGAACGGCAACGGGGGCTGGGTCAACGCCCATCTGGGCCGCTGGGCCGCCGTGAACGGGATGCTGGGCGCGGTGATGAACTACCGCCTCGCGCCCGGCGAGACCTGGCCCGCCGGGGCCGAGGATGTCGCCGCCGCCGTCACATGGCTGCAGGAGCACGCGGCCGAGCATGGCGGCGATCCCGAGCGGATCGTGCTACTGGGCACCTCCGCCGGTTCGGTTCACATCGCCGGGTTCCTGAAGCTGCGGAGCGACCATGCCGGGATGGTGCGCGCAGCCGTCCTGCTCTCGGGCCTCTACGGCTTCACCCCGCTCGATGAGCGCGACATGCTCTACTACGGGCCGCAGGACGCCTACGCCGGACGTATGCCGCGCAAGGCAGTGGTCGAGACTGCGCTCCCCTTGCTGCTCGCTTGCGCCGAGTTCGATCCGCCGCGCTTCCAAGCCGAGTGGGCCGGGCTTCTGCAGGCCCGGCTGGACCGCCACGGCTGCCTGCCGCGCACGCACTATGCCAGCGGCCACAACCATTACTCGATGGCCATGCACCTCGGCACCGCCGACCGGCGGCTTTCCGACGAAATTCTGACCTTCATCTCCGCGCATTCGTGAGGAAATCCTGATGACCCAGATAGACCGCCGCAGCATGCTCGCCGCCGCCGCCATGATCGCGGCTGCTCCCGCCGTGTCGCGCGCCGCCGCGAAGCGCCCGAGCCCGGCATTTCCCGCAGGCTTTCTGTGGGGGGCGGCCACCGCGCCGCACCAGATCGAGGGCAACAATGTCGCCTCCGACCTGTGGCCGCTGGAGAACCAGCAGCCGACGATCTTCGCCCAGCCTTCGGGCGATGCCTGCAACAGCCTGGAACTGTGGGCCAGCGACCTCGACATCGTGAAGTCGCTCGGCCTCACGTCCTATCGCTTCGGCGTGGAGTGGGCGCGGATCGAGCCGGAGAAGGGCCTGTTCTCGCAGGCGATGCTCGATCACTACAAGGCGATCGTCGCGGGTTGCCACGCGCGCGGACTGAAGCCGCTGGTGACCTTCAACCACTTCACCGCGCCGCGCTGGTTCAGTGCGCAGGGCGGCTGGACCAACCCGGAATCGGCACAGCTTTTCGCGCGTTACTGCGACAAGGTGGCGCGGGCGATCGGCGCCGACATCGCCATGGCCATGACACTGAACGAGCCCAACCTGCTGTTGATCCTCAAGCCGATGCTGCCCCCGCCGGTATGGGACATGCAGCGCCAGACCCTTGCCGCCGCCGCCAAGCGCTTCGGCGTGGAGAAGTACGTCTGCGCCAACGTCGCCGCGCTCGAGGACCTCGACGCGATCCAGACCGGGCTGCTGGCCGGACACAAGGCGGCGCGCGCGGCGATCAAGGCGGTGCGTTCGGACCTGCCGGTCGGCTTCACTCTCTCGGTGCTGGACGACCAGGCGGCGGGCCGCAACTCGATCCGCGACAAAGTGCGCGCGGAAACCTACGGGGCCTGGCTGGAAGTGGCTAAAGCCGACGATTTCATCGGCGTGCAGAACTACGAACGCGCGGTGTGGAACGACAAGGGGCGGTTGCCGCATCCCGATGGTGCGGACGTCAACTGGTCGGGCACCGAGGTATGGGCGCCCTCGCTCGCGGGTGCGGTGCGCTACGTCCATGAGGCGACGCGGGTGCCGGTGCTGGTGTCCGAGCACGGCGTCGGCACAGGGGACGACACCTTGCGCGCGCGCTTCATCCCCGCCGCGCTGGAGGGGCTCAAGCAGGCGATCGACGACGGAGTGCCGGTGCTGGGCTACATGCACTGGTCGCTGCTCGATAACTTCGAGTGGATCTTCGGCTACAAGCCTCGCTTCGGCCTGTGCAGCGTCGATCCCGCCACCTTTGCCCGCACGCCCAAGCCAAGTGCTTCGGTGCTCGGCGCGATCGCGCGGCGAAATGCCTTGTAACGCAGGCCGCCTTCACAAATTCGAATCAAGGCATAGATCCTGCTGAGGCCCGATGCGGCTCCGCCAGGATAGAGATGGGGAGTATGGAATGCCGGGTCGCCGTTTTCGCGTGATGCTGATGCTCGCTTCGGCTCTGGCCGCACCGCATGCGGTGGCGAAGGAGGAAGCGCCGGTGCAGGTGGCCGCGGCGGTCGAGGCAGGCGATCCGCTGCTCGAAGCGTTCCGCGATCCGCCGAACTCGGCCCGGCCGCGCGTCTGGTGGCACTGGATGAACGGCAACATCACCAAGGACGGCATCGCCAAGGACCTTGCATGGATGAAGCGCGTCGGCATCGGCGGCGCCCAGACTTTCGACGCCAACCTGCAGACGCCGCAAGTTGTGGACCATCGCCTCGTCTACATGACGCCCGAATGGAAGGACGCCTTCCGCTTCGCCGCGCATGAGGCGGACCGGCAGGGGCTGGAACTGGCCATCGCTTCCTCGCCCGGCTGGTCGGAAACCGGCGGGCCATGGGTGCAGCCGCGCGATGGCCTGAAGAAGCTGGTCTGGTCGGAGACGTCCGTAGCGCCGGGCAAGCGCTTCACCGGCAAGCTGGCCGCGCCGCCGCAGACGACCGGGCCGTACCAGAACCTGACCCCGCCGCTGTCGATCGAGGAGATGATCTCCGGCCACCCCGCGCCTCCCGGCCCGAAGTTCTACGGCGAGGTCGGCGTCTTCGCATTCCCGGAGGCGACGCCGGCTGCCCCTGCGCTGGCGCGCGCCTCGGACGGGCTCGGCAATGCGCTGGATGCTGCGGTCCTTGGTGATGCGGACATCGCCACAGGCGTCACGCTGGTGCGCAAGGAGGGCACGGTGCCCGAACTGCGGCTGGACTACGCCCGGCCGACCGAAGTGCGTTCGGCGACGCTCTATATCCCCGATGTGGTCGTGCCCTTTGCCGGTGCGGCCTTCACGGCCGCGCTCGAGGCCAGCACGGACGGCGCCGTCTGGACCCCGATCACCACGTTGACGCTCGGCGCGGTGCCGACCACGGCGAGCTTCCCGGCTGTCACCGCCGCGCATTTCCGCGTGGTGCTCAATCCGCGCAAGCCTGATGGCGGGCTTGGCTCGCCTGCGCCAGGCACGGCGATGGCAGGCCTGTTCGACGGCGTCGGCGCGATGATGGCGAAGAAGCCGCTCGTCGTCGGCACTTTCGCACTGGGCGCCGGGAGCAAGGTCGATCGCTTCGAGACCAAGTCCGGCTTCATAATGAGCCGCGACTACTACGCGCTCGGTGAACCGGCCGACGCGGCAAGCGGCGTGGCGCCTGCCAGGATCGTCGACCTTACCGGCAGGCTGCGGCCCGACGGCTCCCTCGACTGGCAGGCCCCGGCGCTCCCCAAGGGGCAGCACTGGCGCGTCCTGCGCATGGGCTATTCGCTGCTCGGCACCACCAATCATCCCGCCCCGCCTGAAGCAACCGGGCTGGAGGTGGACAAGTTCGACGGCGCGGCGGTGCGCCGGTATCTCGACCACTACCTCGGCATGTACAAGGACGCCGCCGGTGCCGACATGGTCGGCAAGCGCGGGGTACGGGCGCTGCTGACGGACTCCATCGAAGTCGGCGAGGCGAACTGGACGCCCCGGATGATCGAGCAGTTCCAGAACCTGCGCGGCTACGATCCGCGTCCCTGGCTGCCCGCGCTCACCGGCACGCTGGTGGGCACGCGTGCGCAGTCGGACAAGTTCCTCTACGACTATCGCCGCACCCTGGCCGATCTCCTCGCCAGCGAGCATTACGGCACCGTCGCCAAGGCCGCCCACGAGAACGGCCTGATCGTCTACGGCGAGGCGCTGGAGGACAAGCGCCCGATGCTGGGCGACGACATGACCATGCGCAAGGCGACCGACGTGCCGATGGCGGCGATGTGGACTTTCGGCAAGGACGACGGCCCGCGCCAGACGCTGATCGCCGACATGAAGGGCGCGGCATCGGTGGCGCATCTCTATGGGCAGAACCTTGTCGCGGCGGAATCGATGACCGCCTCGATGGCGCCCTGGGCCTTCGCGCCCAAGGACCTGAAGCGCTTCATCGACATGGAATTCGTCAATGGCGTTAACCGGCCGGTGGTCCATACCTCGGTCCATGTCCCGGTCGACGACAAGAAGCCGGGCCTCTCGCTGTTCATCTTCGGCCAGTACTTCAACCGCATGGAAAGTTGGGGCGAGATGGCCAAGCCCTGGGTCGACTACATCGCGCGGTCCTCGCTGCTGCTGCAGACCGGGCGAAACGTCGCCGATATCGCCTACTTCTACGGCGAAGAAGCGCCGCTGACGGGGCTTTACGGCGACAAGCCGGTGGCCGACGCCCCGGTCGCCCATGCCTATGACTTCCTCAGCTTCGATGCGCTTGACACCTTGCTGAAGAACGACGGTGCCGACCTCGTCGCGCCCAGCGGTGCGCGTTACAAGGCGATCTACCTCGGCGGCTCCTCGCAGCGCATGAGCCTCGCCGCGCTGCGCAAACTGGCGACGCTCGTCGAGGGCGGAGCAACCGTCATCGGCAACGCACCGGTCGCGACGCCGGGCATGGACGGGCGGGGGCAGGGCAGCGATGCCGAGTGGTCCGCTCTCGTCGCCAGGTTGTGGCCCGGCGCGGGCGCGGCGCGGGTCGGGCAGGGGCGGGTCATCCCCGGCAGCGACGTGGAAGCTGCGCTCCAGACGATCGGCACCGCGCCGGACTTTACGTTCACCGGAGCCGCAGCCGGCGTGAAGATCCCCTTCGTCCACCGCCGGGATAGAACCGGTGACATCTATTATCTCAGCAACCCGCAGGACAGCGCCCAAACCGTCGAGGCCCATTTCCGCGTGACCGGCAAGGTCCCCCGCCTGTGGCACCCGGAAACGGGCGAAAGCGAGGCCGTCAGCTATCGCATCGAAGGCGGCGAGACGGTAGTGCCGCTCTCGTTGGTGGCGGGCGATGCGGTCTTCGTGGTGTTTCACGAGAATGCGACCGCGCGCTCGCTGGACGTGCCGGCCACTACTGCGACGACGCTGGCCACGTTCGACGACGGATGGACCGTGCGCTTCCAGCAAGATCGCGGCGCACCTGCCTCGATCCGACTGGCGACACTCGCGCCGCTGGACCGCAATGCCGATCCGTCGATCCGGTATTTCTCGGGCGAGGCGACCTATACGCGCAGCTTCGTGCTGCCCAAGGGCGCCAGGCCGGGGCGTCCGCTGCTACTAGACCTCGGGGAGGTCGGCGATCTGGCGCAAGTCACCATCAATGGGCGCGACGTAGGGTCGGTGTGGCACGCGCCTTACCGCATCGATGTCGGCAGTGCGCTCAGGAAAGGTGCGAACACGATCGAGGTCAAGGTCGCGAACTTGTGGGTCAACCGCCTGATCGGCGACCAGCAGCCCGGCGCGAAGCCGATCACCTGGACGGCAATGCCGACGTACCGCCCCGATGCACCGCTGCGACGCTCGGGATTGATCGGACCTGTCACCCTGCTCGGCAAATGACGCGTATGGATGCATTTCTTTCGCAGTGACGCGCTTACGAGAGCTTGTAGTGCGCCACGTAGCCGAGGTGGTCGGAAAACGCGTCCTTGCCCGTGCCCTCGCCCAGCGGGACCTCCAGGCTGCGCAGGCGCAGCAGTCCGCGATGATAGAGCTTGTCCTTATTGCGTTCGCGAATGGCGGCAAGGTCGCGCTGCTGATCCGGCGGGCCGTCGGCGGTCTCCGCTGCGTCCTGCCCGCCCGCGATCAGCTCGCGGGTGGCGGCGATTCGCTCCGCATCGCCGCCGATGTTGAAGTCGCCGCCCAGTATGAGGTCCGCGTGCGGATCCACCTGCCTGCGCAGGAAGGTGCGCATGGCTTCGACCTGGCGCGTGAAGGCAACGTTGGCGCGGGCGACCGGCACGCCGGATGCCTTGCGGGAATTGAGATGCGTGTCGGCGACGGCGACCGGCTCGGCGCGCCCTGGCACCGCGATCCACGCGATGACGACGCCTTTGCTGGCCAGGCAGTCGAACCCGGCGCACATCGCCTCGGGGAAGACCATGCGGCTGGCCTTCACGATCGGATGGTCGGACAGGATGACCAGCCCGCTATCGACCTGCGGGCCGACCGCCTCGCCCCGGCTCCAGGAAGCGTTCTGCACGAAGGTATCGGGCTGTGCGACATCGCGGGGCGCATCCTTGACGCCGGGGCCGAGCAGAACATGGGCATAGCCCGCCCGCCGGGCGATGGCCTTGGCCTCCGGGATGAAGGCCTCCTGCAACAGGATGACGTCCGGCTGGCGTCCTTCGCGGCGCAGCTTGCGGAGCCGGTTGCCGATTTCACCGAGCGCCTCGGCCCGGCCATAGGCGAGCGGGAAGGGCAGGCCCTTCACGTTATAGGTCATTACCGAAAGCGTTCCGTCGTCCCGCACCGAGCTGGCGAATGGGCGTTCGGGCGCCGCCGCCGGAGACGGCTTAGACAAGTTGAGCACGACGACCGCAGCGGCCGTCGCAAGCGACATCTTCGTCAGGCTCTTCATGCGACGCGTTCCCCCCGAACTTTTCGCAACGTGGTCCTGACGGCGCCACTAGGCGCGCCGTGTGAAACTGGCGTTGCGGTTCGGTGAAGGCTGCGTGACGGTGGGATTCAGAGTGGGACGCTGCGACCCTCGATCGTAATCACGAATTGACCGCAGCAGAGGCTGTCGCGTTCTAGTCGCCGCCCAGCTTCAGGCCCTTGAGCGCTGCGAAAGGGCCGCTGTCCTCGGGCGTGCCGATGCCCGCCGCCTTGCGTGCCGCGTCGGCCTGCGGTCCGGTCAGGAACGGATCTATGGCGAGGGCAAGGCTCTGTGCAACCGCCTCGCCGATGTCGATGTGGGCGCCTTCATACTCGATTTCGTCGAGTTCGTCGGCGGTCAGTTCGATTTCCTCGTCGGGCGCATAACCTGTCGCCATCGGCACGAAGCGGAAGAACAGCGCCTCGTCGATCGATACGGGGATATCCTCGGCGGAGACGGCGCAGGGCTGCACGATCTCGGCCTTGAGGGTGCCACGCGCCTCGATGCGGAAGCCGCCTTCGCGCTCCGAAGTCGAGAGGTCGAGTTCGGCGACGAGTTCGTCGATCCGCACAAGCAGAAAGCGTTCGGTGAGCGCGGCCCGCTCGGCTTCGTTGGGCGAGAGGCGGACGTGTTTGCCTTCGATCTGGCGCACGTCCAGCAGGCGGGAGAATTCAGGGGTCATCGCGCGATCCTAGCAGCAAGCAGGTCTTCGTTGGAGAGGGCATCGATCTGCGCGTGAAGCGCGCGAACGCGGGCGGCGAGGCGCGCGGTGTCGGCGCCTTCCACCAGCGTGACGTTGCGCTCCAGCGCAGCGGCCAGCGCGGCGTCGTCCTGTGGGAGCGCGTCGCGCAGGGCGCCGATCCGGCCGCCCAGCACGCTCATCAGCTTGCCCATGCGCTTGCCGACGACGAGATCGCCGACACCCGACTGGCGCAGCTGGCCGTCCATGTCGTCCACGAACAGCTCGGTCAGCCGCACTGAAGGGTTGATCAGCGTATCGTCGGTTTCCTTGTCCCGCTCGGCCCGCAACATGACGAGCGCCATCACCAGCGTCACCGCGTCGAAGCGGCCGGGCACTGTGTCGGCGACGCCGCACTCGGCATACCATGCCTTTTCGCGCGCGATTTCGACCACGCGATGCCACAGCGGCCGCACGGCTTCGCGCGAATCGGGGCCTTTGCCGAGGAGGCGGGAGATCAGGGACACGATGGCTACGGGCCTTTCTTCGAGGATATCCGTTAAGGGGCAATTCAACCGGTCTGCCCCAACGCCCATTGCGCGGGCGCTTGTGGGGCCTTAAGGCCGTCTGGCGATATATGGGTATGGACGCTGCTGGCAATGCCTGTGGTCTCCGTTCCTGCGGTTTGGAGTGTTGAAATGCGCAAGGTGGGTCTCAAGGTGGCAGCGGCAGGCATTGCGCTGGCGGTCGCCACTCTGGTCGGCGGCTGCACGTCGATCCGCGACCATCGCGGTTACATGATCGACCAGTCGCTGCTCGATTCGGTGCAGCCCGGCATCGACAACCGCATGTCGGTGGAAAAGACGCTCGGCCGCCCGACCTTCGAGAGCCAGTTCGGGAGCAAGGACTGGTACTATGTGTCGCAGCAAGTGAAGACCCCGCCTTTCCGCAAGCCGCGCACCGACAGCCAGACGGTGCTGCGGGTGCGCTTCGATGCGGCGAATAACGTCGTCGGCGTCGACAAGCGCGGCGCGGAGCAGGTTGCGCGGATCGATCCGGACGGTCACGTCACGCCCACGCTCGGCCGTCATCGCAACCTGTTCGAGGACCTGTTCGGCAACATCGGCGCGGTCGGTGCGGGCGGCATGGGCCAGACGCCGCAAGGCCCCGGCCCGAACGGCAGTTAATCTACCGTCTTGAACCATCCGGAGCGCGGCATATATCCGCGCTCATGAACAACGACGGGGCGAGCCACGGCCTCATTCAGTGGCACGGAACGACCATCATCGGCGTACGCAAGGGCGGCAAGACCGTCATCGCTGGCGATGGTCAGGTTTCCATGGGCAACACGGTGATGAAGCCGAACGCCCGCAAGGTCCGGCGCATCGGAGAAGGCGGCAAGGTCATCGCCGGCTTCGCGGGCGCCACTGCCGACGCATTCACTCTCTTCGAGCGCCTCGAACGCAAGCTGGAGCAGTATCGCGGCCAGCTGATGCGCGCGGCCGTCGAACTCGCCAAGGACTGGCGCACCGACAAGTACCTGCGCAACCTCGAGGCGCTGATGATCGTCGCCGATGCCGACACCCTGCTGGTGCTCACCGGCAATGGCGACGTGCTGGAGCCCGAGGGCGCGGCCGGGGGCGACAGCCAGATCACCGCGATCGGCTCGGGTGGCAACTATGCGCTTGCCGCCGCCCGTGCGATCGATGCCTATGAAAGCGACGCCGAGACGATTGCGCGCAAGGCCATGCAGGTCGCCGCCGACATCTGCGTCTTCACCAACGACCGCGTGACGGTCGAGACCATCTGACCGTTTCTCCCCTCCCGCTTTCGGGAGGGGCCGGGGGTGGGCCGTCTGCCACCGCCGGATGAACTCACCCCCAACCCCTCCCGCAAGCGGGAGGGGGGAGAAAGAAAATGAACGACAACCTGACCCCCAAGGCGATCGTCGCCGCGCTCGACGCGCACATCGTCGGCCAGACCGAAGCCAAGAAAGCCGTCGCCGTCGCGCTGCGCAACCGCTGGCGCCGCCAGCGCCTCGGCGCCGACCTGCGGGACGAGGTGACGCCCAAGAACATCCTGATGATCGGCCCGACGGGCTGCGGCAAGACCGAGATCAGCCGCCGTCTCGCCAAGCTGGCCGAAGCGCCCTTCGTGAAGGTGGAAGCCACCAAGTTCACCGAGGTCGGCTACGTCGGCCGCGACGTCGAGCAGATCGCCCGCGATCTCGTCGAGGAAGCGATCCGCATCGAGAAGGAGCGCCGCCGCGAATCCGTGCGCGAGGCGGCGAGCAAGGCGGCGATGGACCGGCTGCTCAATGCCCTCGTCGGCGATGGCGCCTCGGAGGCGACGCGCGCCGCCTTCCACCAGCGCATCACCGAAAACGCCATGAACGACACCGAGGTGGAGATCGAGGTGGAGGATGCGCCCTCCGGCCCGATGGAAATTCCCGGCATGGGCGGCTCGGTCGGCATGATCAATCTCGGCGACATCATGGGCAAGCTGGGCGGCCAGCGCATGAAGCGCCGCAAGATGAAGGTGCCCGACGCCTGGGACAAGCTGGTCGACGAGGAATCGGAAAAGCGGCTCGATCAGGATGACGTCGCCCGCGTGGCGCTCGCCAATGCCGAGCACAACGGCATCGTCTTCCTCGACGAGATCGACAAGATCGCCGTCTCGGACGTGCGCGGCGGTTCGGTCAGCCGCGAAGGCGTGCAGCGCGACCTGCTGCCGCTGATCGAGGGCACCACGGTCGCCACCAAGTACGGCCCGATGAAGACCGACCACGTCCTGTTCATCGCCAGCGGCGCCTTCCACGTCGCCAAGCCGAGCGACATGCTGCCCGAACTGCAGGGACGCCTGCCGATCCGCGTCGAACTCAAGGCGCTGACCGAGGCGGATTTCGTGCGCATCCTGTCGGAAACGCGTGCCAACCTCATCGCGCAGTACAAGGCGCTGCTCGGCACCGAGCAGGTCACGGTCGAGGTCACTGCCGACGCCATCGACGAGATCGCCAAGATCGCCGCGCAAGTGAACGAGAGCGTTGAGAACATCGGCGCCCGCCGTCTGCAGACGGTGATGGAAAAGCTGCTTGAGGAACTCAGCTTCGAGGCCGAGGACCGCAAGGGCGAGACGGTGACGATCGACCGCACTTACGTGCAGGACAAGCTGTCCGGCCTCGCGGGCAACGCGGATCTGTCGAAGTACATTCTCTGACGGTAGCGCCGAAACGGACCTGAAAGGGCGCGGGCAGCATGTCCGCGCCCTTTTTGTTCCTTGAATGTTCCGGCGAAAGGGGTAGCTTGTCCGGCGAAGGAGAATCGCCATGAAGCTCGAAGGTGGATGCCAGTGCGGCGCCGTGCGTTACAGCGTTGAGGGGCAGCCGCAGCATGTCGCGCTTTGCCACTGCGCCGATTGCCAGAAGTCCTCCGGAGCGCCGACCGTCGCGTGGGCGGCTTATGCGGCCGGTGAGTTCGCGGTGACTGCAGGAAAGCCTTCGTCGTACAGCTCCAACGGTGACGCAGTCCGCCACTTCTGCCCGACGTGCGGATCGGGGCTCTATTACGTCAACGAAGCGGTGCTGCCCGGACTGGCGGATATTCAGGTGGTCACACTGGACGATCCCGGGGCATTGCAGCCGCAAGCCCAGATTCAGGTAGCCGAACGCGTCGGTTGGATGAAGGATGCTGCAAGCCTGCCTGAGTTCGAGCGTTATCCGGGGTGATCGCGTCCTGTGCTGTGGTGGAACGCGATGGCGCGGTGTGCCATCCGGGGCTTGCTGCGCCGATGCTGGCGGACTTGGACCGTATCCTCGCGCGAATGCCGGACGGCCGGGCAGGGCTGCGCATTTCGGATGATCGGGAGCTTGGGTTCATGCTCGGTGAGGGCGGGCCGGTCGGCGCGGTGGCCAAGACCCTATTGGGGGCCGGCGTCCAGCCGGTTCGTGTAGTGCTGTTCGATAAGAACGATGCGGCGGGGTGGGTACTTGGCTGGCATCAGGATCGAACTATCACGGTGCGCCAGAGGATAGATGTGTCCGGCTTCGGCCCCTGGACCGTCAAACAGGGCATAGTCCATGTCGAACCGCCGTTTTCCGGTAATCGATGAAATGCTGACTGTGCGCATCCATATCGACCCGGTGGACGATGAAAACGCGCCTCTGCTTGTCGCTCTGGGCTCACATCGATTTGGGCGGATACCCGCGCCAGCCGTGGAGCAGATTGCGCAGGGTCTGCAGAAGCATGTCTGTCTGGCGGATGCTGGAGACGTCTGGTTCTATCGGACGCCTATCCTGCATGCCTCGAATGCCGCACGTCCGGGCCGCAGGAGGAGGGTTTTGCAGGTCGATTATGCGATCGGGGCTTTGCCGTCCGGTCTGGAGTGGCTAGGCATCTGATATCGGATCACAAGAGTGCCCAGCATGTACCAGACCCCGGAAGATCGTCCTGTATACCGCCTGCTCACGGGAGCGGACGACCGCGCTTTCTGTGAGCGCGTGTCGGAAGCGCTGGCGCAGGGCTGGCGGCTCTACGGCTCGCCGTCATTGTCGTGGGATACGGCGGAAAATTGCATGAAGGCGGCCCAGGCCGTCGTCTGGCACGAGGCCGACGTCGTCAGGTAACGTTCAGCGCGTCGGCCGGCTGACGCTGGCGGCGTGGACGATGTGGGCTGCCTGCCCGGTCGCGGTGTAAGTCTTGGTGGCTAGCTCGACTTGCGCCCGGGCGGGCATGGACGGCAGGGCAAGCGGAATCGCTGCGAGCGGCGTTGTCGCCAGGACGATTACGCCGATACCCGCAAAACGCGATCTCATCGAACCACGTCTCCTGCACCAACTCTTCCTGACGAACTGTTGACGGTTCAAAGGGTTCCGTAACGGCCGAGCGCCGCCCACCAACTTTCGCTGTGCGTGCCTTTGTGATGGCGGCGGTCATTCGGCCGCTTCGTTCATGGCCTCCGCCTCGGCGGCCTGGCGCGTCCACATTTCGGCGTAGAGGCCGTCGCGGCGCAGCAGTTCGGAATGGGTGCCGCTCTCGGCCAGCTTCCCTTCGTTGAGGACGAGGATGCGATCGGCGTCCGCAATGGTCGAGAGGCGGTGCGCGATCGATAGCGAAGTGCGATGCTCGGCCACGCGGTGCAAGGTGGCGAGGATATCCTGCTCGGTCCGGGTGTCGAGCGCACTGGTCGCCTCGTCGAGAATCAGGATCGGCGGATTCTTGACCAGTGTTCGCGCGATTGCGACGCGCTGCTTCTCGCCGCCCGAGAGCTTGAGGCCGCGTTCGCCGACTTCGGTTTCGAAACCCTGCGGCAGCCGGTCGATCAGGCCCATCAGCGCGGCGCCGCGTGCTGCCGTCTCGATTTCGTGAGCCTCGGCACCATCGCGACCGTAGCCGATGTTGTAGCCGATCGTGTCGTTGAACAGCACCGAGTCCTGCGGGACGATGCCTATCGCGGCCCGCAAGCTGGTCTGTGCGACTTGCCGGATATCCTGGCCGTCGATCAGGATACGGCCCGAAAGCGGATCGTAGAAGCGATAGAGCAGCCGCGCGATCGTCGATTTGCCCGCGCCGGAAGGGCCGACGATGGCGAACGCCTGTCCCGCAGGCACCTCGAACGACAGGCCATGCAGGATGGTGCGATCCGGTTCGTAGCCGAAGACGACGTCGTCGAAAACGATGGAAGGCCGGCGAATGACCAGCGCGGGCGCTCCGGGAGCGTCGGGCACTTCGACCGGGGTGTCGAGCAGGCGAAACATCTCCGCCATGTCGATCAGGCCCTGCCGTATCGTGCGATAGACCATGCCGAGCATGTCGAGTGGCCGGAACAGCTGCGTAAGGTAGGTCTGCACGAAGACCAACTGGCCCGCCGTATAATTGCCGCGCCACCAGCCGTAGACCGTCCACGCAAGAGCGCCCGCCATGAGCAGGTTCACCACCACGCCTTGCGCGATGTTGAGCATGCCGAGCGAGTTTTCGCTCTTCACGGCAGCAACGGCATAAGCCCGGGTCGCCCGCGCGTAGCGCTCCTCCTCGCGCTTCTCGGCGGAAAAGTACTTCACCGTCTCGTAGTTCAGCAGCGAATCGACGGCGCGGGCGAGGGCCTGTCCGTCGAGCCGGTTCATCTGCTCGCGCAGCGCTGTCCGCCACTCGGTGATGACGCGCGTGACCCAGATGTAGGCGGCGATGGCGAGCGCCGTCGCAGCGACCAGGCCGGGGCCGAAATTGACCCAGAAGATCACGCCCACCACCAGCAATTGCAGGATCGTGGGGGCAATGTTGAACAGCATGAAATAGAGCATCGTGTCGATGCTCTTGGTCCCGCGCTCAATGGTCTTGGTCACCTCGCCGGTGCGACGGGCGAGGTGAAAGCGCAGCGAAAGGCGGTGCAACTGGCCGAACACGTTCTCCGCCAGTTCGCGCGTCGCGTCCTGCCCGACCTTCTCGAACACGATGTTGCGCAAGTTGTCGAAGCCGGTCTGCGCCAGCCGTCCGGCCGAATAGCCAAGCACCATAAGCATGGTCAGTTGGACCAGCTTTGGCCCGGTCGTGCCCATCAGGTCGACCGCCCACTTCATCATGTAAGGCAGCACCAGCTGCGTCGCCGTGGACAGCACGATGAATACACAGGCCCAGACGATCCGCCAGCGCAGTGCCGGATTGTCGCGTGGCCACAGGTACGGCATGAAGCGCAGGAGGGTGCGCCAGCCATCGTGGCGGGCATTGGAATCGCGGACGGCGGTATCGGGAGGCATGGGCGCTATTTAGGGGTTCGATGGCATGAAACAATCCGGCAATGCGCTGCGGCTTGGCTGAAAGTGCGGGAGCGGATCAGGGCGTCCCGACCAGATCGAACGACACCTTGCGCTTCGTGAAGTCGATGGCGACCCGCTTGAAGGCCCGCAACTCGCGCATTCCGAGGAACATCGCCGGCTTGCGCCCGAGCTTCAGTTCGCCGAAAGCGGGGGCGTCGGCATAGGCGATCACGACGTTGGTGACGCCGATCCCGCCCAGTTCCAGCTTGTCAGCCACGCCGAGATCGACGGCAAGGTCCTGGCCGGTAACACTCGATACCGATCCCTTGAGCATCGCCTGTCGCCGCTTTTTCGTCAGCGCGTCCTGCAAGGCGCGGTTGCCGATCGTTCCGCTGGCACCGGTGTCGATGATGACGTCGGTGCGGACGCCATCGACCAGTGCATCGGTGAGGATAAGGCGGCCGGACCGTTGCTTGGCGCGCACGACAATCTCGAAGCCGCGCGCGCCGCCGGTCTCCGCCATGTCGCCGATGGCGATGGTGTTGCGCGCGAAATCGAGCAGGACACGCTGGTGCTGCAGGCTGTCAGTGCCGAGAATGCCGTCGGCGCCCATGTTTGCACGCTCGAGCAGAGGTACGGTCAGGTCGTAGAAGGCCCGGGGGCCGACCGTGATCGACTCGACCCGGGCTGTGGCGACGTCGTGCGCCCCGGCTATTCCGACCACGCGCACTTGCGGTCCCTGCACCAGCCCAAGCGCTCCCGCCAACGTGGTGGAAACGACCGTGCGCTGAGACCCGGTGTCGATGAGGAAGCGATAGGGGCCGACCCCGTGGACGGCGACCGCCACCGTCATGCGCAAGTGGGCGTCTGCATCGCCTTGCACCACGTCGCCCTGCGGCGCCTCGCCGGGCTGCGCCGCCTGCGAGATCGGGGCAGGGGTCGCCCCGAGGATAACGGGATTGGCGATCAGCATCGCCAGCGCCATGCTCATTCCCGACATCGCATCCTCCCCGCGGAGTACATGCTCCGCGTTTCCTTGCTTGCCGATCAGCCTATCATGATGTTGCGTGGAACTCTATGTGAAACAGCAATGTGTTTCAGCCTTGGCTCGGTCGCAGTCGCACGCGGATTGGTCCGAGCACGTGGCCGACCATGCCCGCGATATCGTCGCGTGCGGGGTGCCGCACCAGCGCGATGGCGGCAGCCCACGCGAGCACCGACGCCGTGCCCGCGATCACCAGGCCGACGAAGCCGAGCGTTGCCGGCGATCTCCATACGGTGACGGCATAAATAGCTGGAGCCATCGTCACTACCGCGACGAGGGCGCTCGATACATAGACCCGCAGGGTGGCACGCCACCGGAAGCCGATCAGCCTCTGCAGCCAGAACGCGTAGAGGAAGAACCACCCGAGCCCGTAGACGAGCCGCGAGGCGGCGGCGGCCTCCACGCCGATCGCCGCACCGGCCGCCAGGGTGGCGACCGAAAGCGCCGTATCGGCCAGATTGAACCAGAGCAGGCTCCTCAAGCGTCCCAGCAGGATCGGCAGGTCCATATGCAGCGGCAGGGCAACGAAACAGCACTCGGCCAGCGCGACCAGGGCGAGCAGTGGCGCCGCCTCGGCCCAGCCCGGGCCATAGAGCAAAAGGATAACCGGCTCGCTTAAGACCGCGAGCAGCGCCATCGCGGGCCAGACGATCGCGCCATGTGCCGCGACTACGCGCTCGTAGTAGGGGCCAAGGTCCTTGCCCTCGTCCCGCAGCCGCGCGAACGTGGGATAATAGATCGAACTTACCGCTCCCGCGACGAGGTAATGGAGCTGCGTGGCCAGCGCGACACCGCGGCTGAACAGGCCCGCCGCCGTCATCCCCTGCATCCGCCCGACGATGAGGTCGGGCGTGCGCATGCCGATCCCTCCGGAGAGGTAGAGCAGCGCGCTGCCGGAGCCGAAGCCGATGATCTCGCGCGCCCGCTCGCGCCGCACGCGAAGGCTCGGCGGGGTCGGGCGCTGGAGCTGAGCGGCGACGGCTCGCGCGCCGGCCTGTGCGATCATCGCCCAGGCCAGCGAG